>JAHIVS010000295.1 GCA_018816605.1 Pseudomonadota bacterium | reverse complement strand
GTGGTGGGGGCAGGGGCAACCACCAGCGGTTCAATGGATGCCTCCAATATTCTGAAACCCGCCCTTTCCTCGGGGGATATCAAGTGTATCGGCACCACCACCTACGAAGAATATAAAAACCATTTTGAAAAAGACCGGGCCTTTTCAAGACGATTTGAAAAGATTGAAGTGGCCGAACCCAGTGTGGCTGAAACCTGCGAAATTTTAAAAGGACTGCGACCCCATTACGAAGAACACCATGGTTTGAATTATTCGGATAAAATCATAGAAGCGGCAGCCTACCTGTCTGACAAATATATCAATGACCGGCTGTTGCCGGACAAGGCAATTGATGTGATTGATGAAACCGGGGCCTATCTGCGCCTTAAAGGATCCGGCAAGCGTAAAAATGTCAGCTTAACAGATATTGAAACCATTGTGGCAAAGATTGCCAAAGTACCGGTCACCAGTGTGACATCAACGGACAAGGCAAACCTTGAATCCCTTCCGGAAAGACTGTTCAAGGTTATTTACGGCCAGGATGATGCCATCAAAATCCTTACCACGGCCATCAAAAGATCCCGGGCAGGCCTTGCAGCGCCGGACCGTCCCATTGGTTCTTTTTTGTTCATGGGCCCGACCGGTGTGGGAAAAACCGAAATGGCAAAACAGCTGGCTGCCAATATGGGAATTGAATTCTTGCGGTTTGACATGAGCGAGTACATGGAAAAACATGCAGTGTCACGGCTGATCGGAGCGCCTCCGGGTTATATCGGCTTTGAACAGGGCGGTATTTTAACCGATAGTATCAGAAAACATCCCCACTCAATCCTATTGCTGGATGAAATTGAAAAAGCCCACATGGATCTGTACAATATCCTGCTCCAGGTCATGGATTATGCCACATTGACCGACAACAACGGCAAGTCTGCCGATTTCAGGAACGTCATCCTTATCATGACCTCCAATGCCGGCGCCAGGGAAATGAGTGCCAACAGCATTGGCTTCAGTTCCCAGGCCGCTGATACGGACTCCAAAGGGCTCAAGGCAGTGGAAAAAACATTCAGCCCGGAATTCAGAAATCGACTGGACGGCATTGTTCAGTTCAATCATCTGTCAAAACAGGTGATGGAGATGATCGTTGATAAGAACATGGAAGAACTCAAAGCCATGCTGAAAGCCAAGGGCATCTCCTTAACCTATTCAGCCAAGGCCAGGGCTTTTCTGGCCCGCAAAGGCCATGACCCCAAGTTTGGGGCCAGACCCCTGGCCCGGCTCATTCAAACAACCATTAAAGACAAACTCACCGATGAAATTCTTTTTGGCAGACTTGAAAAAGGAGGGAAGCTTTCCATCGGCCTCAAGAACGAAGAGTTGACCTTTAACGTTAAAAGCTGAATGCCCCTTTTCAGGTTATCAGAAAAAAACGAATTCCCACCGGCCTGGCTTGCCAGGTCCGACGGGCTTCTGTGCATCGGAGGAGACCTGAGCATGGAAAGGCTCTTGCTTGCCTATCAAAACGGTATCTTCCCCTGGTTTTCAAAAAATGAACCCCTGTTGTGGTGGTCCCCGGACCCTCGCCTGGTATTGTTTCCCGAAGCCATCAATATTTCCAGGAGCCTGAAAAAAAAGATCAAACAAGCGCCTTTCAGGATCACAACTGACAATGACTTTGAACAAACCATTGTCTCGTGTTCCCAGCCAAGAAGAGGCGGCCATAACGGGACCTGGCTTGTTGAAGAAATGATAGATGCCTATATCCGACTGCACAAACACGGATATGCCCACTCTATTGAGGCCTGGCATGGAAATTCTCTTGTTGGCGGACTCTACGGGGTTTGTCTGGGTGGGGTTTTTTTCGGAGAATCCATGTTCAGCAATGAAAGGGATGCCTCAAAGATTGCCCTGTCAGCCCTTGCCGCTTTTTTAACGCGTCATGGATTTGATATGATCGACTGCCAGGTAACCAGTCATCATCTGCTCAATATGGGGGCGGTTGAGGTCTCCCGGGATACCTTCCTTAAACGCTTGATTCCTTCCACAGCCAGACGAATGAACCCAGATATCTGGGATCCTTCCCGTTTTCTGTATCCACTTTCCTCCCAAGAAAAAAACCATGAAACCTTTTAAAGACATTGGTCCGAATCTTCCAACCTGTGGACAGAACAGGGGGTTGACCTGAAATCTTTAAACGGACTGCATGATGCGGGAAACGTGGACTGCTCTGACAGGGATTTTGCCTTTGACACCATTACCCATCGTGTGGATGCCCTGCTTGAAAAGAATGGCGGTCCGGATGGTCCAGCCAGGGATCAGAACCATGAACGGTCATCAGCGGGGGCAAGCCGATGGGCTGGGGGTGGAAGTCATTGAAATGAAAGAAGGAAATAATTGCCAGAATTTCCATCGACCGGCTGGCTTAACCCGATAATATTTATCATCAAAGGATCGGCTATGAACTGGTGGCAGGGGTTACCCTATAAAATCAGTCCCTATTTATTTGAAATCAATGGCTTCCAGGTGCGGTATTACAGCCTCATGTATATTGCTGCCTTTGCCAGCGTCTATTGGCTTGTGGCATACCGGATCAGAACCGAAGCCTGGCCCATCCACAAAGAACGCGTATATGATTTCTTTGTATGGGCCGCAGTGGGGGTCATTCTCGGCGGAAGATTCGGTTATGTCGTTTTCTATGATTTTTCCTATTATCTGCAACATCCCCTGGAGATTCTTCTTCCCTTTAATCTTTCCAATGGGATTAAATTTACCGGCCTTTCAGGCATGTCTTTCCACGGAGGCCTTCTGGGAGTCGGGGTGGTATTCTTTATTTATTGCCGCAAACACCAGATGAACATTTGGGATTTTTCCGACCTCATCATCCCTGCGGTTCCACTGGGCTACACCTTCGGCAGGCTTGGTAATTTTATGAATGCCGAGTTGTTCGGCAGAGCAACCACCCTGCCCTGGGGAATGTTTTTTCCCACCGACGCCACCCATACCCTGCGCCATCCCTCACAATTATATGAGGCTTTTTTTGAAGGTATTTTCCTGTTTATACTATTGTGGAGCGTCAAATGCCGTCCTTGGACAAAACATCGCATATGTGCATTATATCTTGTGGGATACGGCGCCGTCCGTTTCCTGATTGAGTTTGTCCGTCAACCCGACCCCCATTTAAATACTCTTTGGCAGATCTTTACCATGGGACAAATTTTGTGCGCGGCAATGGTGATCTTCGGTTTGGGACTTCTGGTCTTTCAATTCAAACGCCCCGCCGGTTCTCCTTGACAAAAACGGTTTCAGCATCATTATATCTTAACGATATAAACCCTTTGGGAGAAAAAAATGCTCTTTCGACTATTTTTATGCTTTACTTTGATACCGGTAATTGAGCTTTATCTTTTAATTAAAGTGGGGACACTCATTGGTGGGTTCAATACCATTTTGATTGTCATCCTTACCGGTTTTGCCGGCGCCTGGCTTGCCCGCATGGAAGGCATACATACCATGATAAAAGTCAGGACAAATCTTCAGCAGGGAATCATGCCGGCAGAAGATCTTCTGGATGCCGTGATTATCCTCATCGCAGGTCTTGTGCTCATTACACCCGGACTGATGACAGACGCATTCGGACTGATGCTGCTCTGGCCCGTGACCCGAAATAAATTTAAACAATTTTTGAGAAAAAAATTTGACCAACTGCAGGCCAAGGGGAATATTAATATCACCCGATTTCATTGATAGGGTTTCATTGATTCAAAAAGGAAAAAAATATGTTTTTGGAACTGATTGAACAGCGAAGAAGTATTCGAAAATTTAAAACCACTCCCATTGAGCCGGAAAAAATTGACACGCTCATCGAGGCGGCTTTAAGGTCTCCTTCCTCAAGAAGCTTCAACCCCTGGCGATTTATTGTGGTGAACCGACCGGATCTTCTTGAAAAACTTTCAGAGGCAAAGCCCCATGGTTCAAGCTTTTTGAAAAATGCCCCCCTGGGAATAGTGGTGTGCGCAGATCCCAGCGCCAGCGATGTTTGTGTAGAAGATGCATCCATCGCCTCAATTTTCATCCATCTGGCTGCACAATCTCTAGACCTTGGCAGTTGCTGGATCCAGATCAGAAAACGGGACCACGGTCCATCCAAAAGCGCGGATCTCTATATTAAAGAACTTTTGGGCATACCCGATAATATAATGATTGAATCCGTCATTGCGATAGGGTATCCTGACGAGGCTAAAAAGGGGCACCCCAAAGAAAGCCTGCAATATGAAAAGGTTTTTTTAAATAGGTTCGGCGAAAAGGACTAAATGGACGTAAAAACCCAAATTCTGGAAATGATTCAAAAAAGGGAGAGTGATATTCCCACACTCCCTGTGGTTATAGAAAGAATAATCAGTGTGGCCGCCGATGAAAGAACCACCACCGAAGAACTCGCAGATGTCATCTCCTACGATCAGGGAATGACAAACAAATTGTTAAAGCTGGCCAATTCCATTTATTATGCACAAAAAACAAAAGTCGCAACCATAAAACGATCCATCACCGTCATCGGGTTTGATGAGATTATCGGCATTGCCCTGGGTATGGGTATTTTATCTGCTGTTACCGATAAAGCAGGATTGACCCTGGACATGAAAGCACTATGGATACATGGGATAGGGGTTGCAACCGTGTCCAAAGAGCTGGCCAAAAGAACCAATCCGGCCATTGCAAGCAAAATATTCATCCCTGCCCTTCTCCATGATATGGGGAAGGTGATTTTCACCATGTATTTTAAGCAGGAATACATGAAGGTCAGACAATTTGCCATGGAAAACAAGAAGCCCTTATACTTTGCCGAAACGGCAATCTTCAAACTGGACCACTCCGTATTGTCGGCCCTGTTAATGAAGCGGTGGAATTTTCCCCAATCCATCATTGTCCCCTGCAGATTCCATCACAACCCGGAATCTTCCCCTGTAAAATTTCGACATCAAGCGTTGATCATCAATCTGGCAGACTATCTGACACAGAAGGCAGGGATCGGTCACAGCGGAAATCCCGTGCCGGTGACCATTAAAAATGCCCCCAAAAAAATAGGGGTGAATGAGTCTGTTCTGCGCCTTACCATTGACCAGCTCAGGCGAAAAGAAAATGACATTAAAGAATTTTTTAAGATCACAACCGAATAAACGCTAAATATCTTTAAGTTTGCGCTCTCCGGGACATTCCCGTGACGCATGGACAAACGCATTCAAACTCTCTTCCAATGCTTCAAATTCAAGGGTACCGCTCACCTGGAGGCGCTTGTCTTTTGGCTGCTCAAAGGCAGTGATCACATCCATGATGGTTAATGATTCAATATCCATTGCAGGAGAATACCCCACAGCGTTGGACAAAGAAGAGACGCCGAACAAAAGATTGCAGTCCAAAAGTTTTTCCAACAGAGCTTTGACAATCTTCAAGGGAAGCTTCAATTCCTTTGATATCTCCATATCTGTGGCAGGCGTCTCCCCCTGTGCGAAACGCTTTACACAGAACAGGACAATTCTGAGAACCATCAGTTTTTGCAAACGGATGCTGGTTTGGTCATACTCCAGCTCATCTGTATCAAGCGTCGTGATGTTTTCCCACGCCAAGGCAATTTCTGCTCCGTACAATAAAACAGCCCAGGAAGTCTGCAGCCAGATGAGAAACAAAGGAAGAGCGGCAAAACTGCCGTAAATTGCATTGTAACTGGACATTCCCACCTGTAATTTCAAATAAAACATCTGGATAAACTGAAAAATAGTCCCTGCCACAATGGCACCCACAACCGCAGCCTTTACATTTACCCGTTTATTGGGAATTATCACATAAAAAAAGAAAAACAACACCCAGATGGAAAGAAACGGAAAAATATTGAATCCAAATGAAATCAGGCGCTCAAGGATGCCCGGCAGCTTGAGAAATACTAAAAAATTTCCAAGGCGGGTGGTGACAAAAATAGTGGCACTGCTTGAGATAATCACCAAGTGTTAGCGGCGGCGTGAAAATGTCATAAAATGCCTGGTTTGAAAATGCGTATTAAAAAGGGCCGGCGAACCATTCATTTTTAGC
>JAHIVS010000294.1 GCA_018816605.1 Pseudomonadota bacterium | reverse complement strand
GGGGAAAATCGGGTATGCCTTTGTGGATCAGGCAGCCAGTGCCATCCGTCTTATTTCCGGGCAAAAGAGCCTTGAAAATAAGGTGTTCCATATTGACAACCCCCATAAAAAAAGTCTTGCCCAGGTGTTGTCCATGGCCCTGCCCACGCGCAGCCCCATCTGCCTGCTCCAGGGGGACGCATTAAAACAAGGGCTTGAGACCCTTGTTGAATCCGGGTCCCATGATAAAGATAAAGACGAAGAGAAACATGAAGATAAAGAGAAACAAGCGGCGGCAAAGGAATATCTGGCCTGGATAAATCAGCATGCAATTGAAACTGCCCAGGGAGAACTCTTCCTTTCTGATGTGAAAATGGACTGGACCCTGGCAATTCTCAACCGCCTTGGCTTTTCATGGCAGCCGATCACCCAGGAATTTGCAAAAGAGTTGCTGGAAAGGGCTATGGTCCTGGAGCCAGAGACGCCGGAACTTAAAAAATAAGGGTTAGAAAACACAGATAATGATGAACCAATTCACCATGCATACCCGGACATATCATGGGGCTTTCACAGAAGCCGCCGCAAGGTTCCCCCATGAGATTGCCTTGTGCTTCAAAGGCAAGCACCCCCAGAAACTGACCTACAGGGAACTTGCCATTCACAGCGACATGGCCGCAGCCGCCCTCAGGGATGCGGGATGTAAAAAAGGGATGTATGTCCCCCTATTGCTTTCCAGGGGAATGGACTGCGTGATCTGGGCGTTGGGGATTTTGAAAACAGGGGCTGCGGCGGTGCCCATAGCAGAAGACACCCCCCAGCCCAGAATAGACTATATTATTGAGGATACAAAGGCATCATTCATTGTTGCCCATCCTGAACCGGCCCAAAAATGTCAGGGACGATGCTTTATTGTGGAACCGGATGCCTGGGAGAAGAGCCCCGTTGACAGGGAGTGGGTATGCCCGGATACAGACGCTCTAAATGATCCGGACCCTTCCCCCATGATGGTGTACTATACTTCGGGCACCACCGGCCAGCCCAAAGGGGTGGTGATCTCTCATGAAAATATTTTAAGCTTTGCCCCCCGGCACAACCGATTTAATAATATCCGCCAGGGCACCCGTGTGTGTGCCTATGCCACGGTCTCCTTTGACGCCTTTCTCATGGATACCTACGCCCCTCTGCTCTCAGGCGCCCGGGTCTATCTACTGGACAAGGCCAGCCGGATCTCCCTGGTGGGGCTCCACCAATACCTGATGCGCAATAAAATTGAATTGATGTTCCTGACCACCCGCCTGGGTGAAGCCTATATGACAAGTTTTGATAACCCCCATCTTTCCCGACTGCTCACCGGCGGCGAGGTGCTCCGCAAATTCACCCCCCGGCAGTACGAGGTGTTTAACCTTTATGGCCCCACAGAGACAACCGCCTATGTCACGGCCACCAAAATTGTTGAGCCCATGGAGGATTTCCCCCTGGGCCATGCCCTGCCCGGAATGCAGGTGATGCTTCTTGACAAGGAGGACAGGCCTTGCGAGCCGGGGACCCCAGGGGAAATATGCATTTCCGGTCCCCAGGTCTCCTCTGGGTATTTAAACCGCCCAAAAGAAACCGCCAAGGTATTTACAGACAATCCCTTATACGCCCCTGAAACCGAACCCAAAGCGTTTGCACGGATTTACCGCACCGGGGACCTAGGTCAGATCGGCCCGGATCGCATCTTATATTTCAGGGGACGTATGGACCATCAGGTCAAGATCCGGGGGTTTCGCATTGAGCCCGTGGAAATTGAGGCCACCATGCTGCGCCATCCAGACCTTATCCATGCCTGTGTGACCCCCGGCACTAAAATTACGGGTGAGATCTATTTAAGTGCCTATTTTTCCAGGGCAAAAAAGGATATCCGCAGTAAAGACTTTATCCCGGAACTGAGAACCTATTTGCAGGAAAATCTTCCTGGACAAATGGTACCGCAATATATTATGGAAGTGGATGATTTTCCCTTGAACGCCAACGGCAAGGTGGATGTTACAAAATTGCCTGAACCTTCGCGGCAAGAGGGAAGATAAGGTGATAATCACCTAAACTCAAAGGAGAGAAAAACTGAATTTCCTAAATAAAAGTTATCAATGGTTTTGTAATAAATCCGAACGCATCGCTATCTGGCTTCTCTTGGTGACCGTGATCGTCCTGCTCCTCTGGCCATACAGTACCAAGATTATCCCCACCGGAAATGTGGGGGTGTTTTACAGGATCTGGGGCGGAACGGTTTTAGACAAAAACTATGGCGAAGGGTTGCATTTTTTCCTGCCCTGGAACCGGATGGTTCTCTATGACTGCCGGGTACAGCGCCAGGATTTTACGGTAATCGCCCTTTCCCAGGGGGGGCTTGAGGTCCAGGTGGAGCTTTCAGCCATTTACAATGTAAAAAAAGACGAGGTGCCTGGGCTCCATTTCAGGGTGGGCCCCCAATATGCGGAAAAATTGATTGTTCCGGGTGCCATCTTTGCCGTTCGCGGCATTGTGGGTAATCTTCACCAGAGCCAAATATACGACAGTAATCCCCTTGATATCCAGAAAAAAGTCTTTGATCTGCTGGGCAAAATCCTCATAAAGGAAGACTCCGCCATTAATCTCCACGGTATATTTGTACGGAAAATCCTGCTGCCGGAAAAGATGACCGCCGCCATTGAGGCCAAACATGAAGCAGAACAGAACGTATACCAGGAACGGTATAAAATCCTCCAGGCATATGAGCGCTACAAGAAAACCTATCTTGAGGCCAGCACCATCCGTATGGCCCAGGACCTGATCAATGAGGGCCTGACACCGGCTTACCTTCGGTATATCGGTATTAAAGCCACCCGGGAGCTTGCGGCATCGCCCAATGCAAAACTGGTGATTGTGGGGGGAAAAGACGGGCTGCCCCTGCTCTTAAATCCCGACACCCTGAAAACAGAACCCCCCGAATCTTTGCCACCTCCTTCGGCCAGAAAGAAGGCCTCTGCTGAGGTCTCGGCCATTGAAATCCCTGATCTGTCAGCACTGGAGAAAAGCCTGAAAGAACTGGACAAAATGTTGAACAATGCCGATGCAGACCGGAAGGATGCGATTCTGTCAACGCTGCCCAAGCAGTTATTGGAAAATGCTTTTTTTAAAAAAAGCACGGATTTAACCGACGACTCACCACCGTCACCGTTGCAGGGGAATGATATCCCCTAGAATATGATCAAACGGTTTGAGTAAAAAGCATACACCTAAATTGATACAAACCTGCTGAAAGCCCTTTGTATAAGACAGCAGTTTACCAATAAAAAGGAAACACCCTTATGGAGCTTGACCCCATTTACTACAATGCACCTGATATTTACAACCTGGACGGATTCTCTCCCCGGATGATGGGAAGGGATGATCTCAAAGCTCTGGGCACCACCGTGGAACCGGATGATAAAACCATTGAGGCCTTTCAGGCAGGATGCCGGTCTTTCATGGACCGTTATGCCGCCCGAACCGTCATTCCCTCCATGGCGGTGGAGTTAGGCCCTATTGATCTGTCCACTGAGCTTGAGATTCATAATTACACATCACACTGCCCCACACTGACCTATGAGGTCAGCCCTGTAAAAGGCTGCCAGGTGGGATGTCTCTATTGCCTGGTCACGGACGGGGTCCATGAGCATAAACTTTATGCCTATGAAAACTATGCATCGCTTTTGGAGCCCATCCTTGAACGACACATGGATGAAGAGCACTACTATTATTTTTCCGCCAAAACAGAGGCATTACAGGAACCCACCCTGCACACCGGTATTGCCCATGATATTCTCAGAACATTTATCCGCCATTTTGAAAAATTTCCCGACTCAAAGGCCAGGCTTTTTATTGCCTCAAAAGCGGGGATCAAACACCTGATGGTTGAGCATGGGGGGGATACCATCATCGACCTGTTTGAACAATTGCGGGGAAAAATGCAGTTCAACACGAGCATTTCCCTGATGCCAGCTCCCCTGCGTCTGTTGCTGGAACCTTTTGGCGCCCCCATCCCCGAGCGTATGGCCGCAGTAAGGCTTTGCCAGGAGAAAGGGATTCTATCGGACTCCGCC
>JAHIVS010000293.1 GCA_018816605.1 Pseudomonadota bacterium | reverse complement strand
CTGGAAACGGCCCGATCCCATCTGAAACTGGTAGAGTCCCGGTATAACGGCGGTTTTGTGGCCAAAAGCGATCTGCTCAGGGCCCAGGTCCATATTGCCGACCTTGCACAGCAGCTGGCCGAGGCCAAAAGCCAGGCAGATATTTCCAAATGTCAGCTGAATGTGGCCATGGGGGTTGAGGGGTTTCCGGACTATACCCTGTCAACCGAGCTTAAGGCTGATGCGCCGGTCACCGGTAGCCTGGAAACCTGGATCGACACCGCCCTGTCTAATCGGCCGGACTTAAAGCATCTGGAATTCCAGCGACAGATTGCCCAGAAAGAGATAGATAAATCCAAAGCCTCCCGTAATCCTTCGGTGAATCTCACAGGCAATTATGAGATCAATTCCGAGGATTTCAATGAGGCAGGCACCAATTATACCATTGGTGCGGTTGTGTCCATGCCCCTGTTCACCGGCGGACAGATCTCGTCAAAAATACGCGAGGCCGGGATCAACCTCCAGCAGGTAACCTCTGTGTACAAGGGCATGGAGCAGCAGATCTGCGGAGAAACCCGCCAGGCTTATTTCAATGCCCAAAGCGCCTGGGAACGCATCCGGGTGACCCAGGCGGCGGTGGGCCAGTCAAGAGAGTCCCTTCGCATCGTGAAAAACCGGTATAACAGCGGCCTGTTTACCATTACCGATCTTCTGGATGCCCAGGTCATGGTCCAGCAGAGCATGACCCATCAGATCAAGGCGATCCATGATTACAAGGCCGCCGCAACCCGTCTTGACCTGGCCGCCGGAATCATTGACCCGCCATGACATTTAAATCCGCTTCACCGTCAGCGCACCTGGTTTGATTGATTGAAAAAAAGAAACCTTGTTATGTCAGAACGGAATGAAAAAGACTCAACATTTAGCGATAAGACAGCTCGCAAAGAAGTTTGATCTTACACAAGATGAAATTATCGAGGCAGTCAGAGCAGGAAAGCTACAATATAAAGAAAATCATATTCAAGATGTGGTATCGAACTTTGATTCAGAAAACCTGGGAGCTATGAATACAAGTACCCACCGGTCGAATTTTGAATGCGCCACTACTGGAAAAAGAAGTCAACGCCTTTTAGGAAAAGGGTCTCACCCCATAATGATAGACAAAATACCCTCTTTATCTGTTTAAAAGTAGTTTTGATTTATTCCCCGTTTTTTGGGGAAGAAACAATTTGTAATTCTCCAAATATTCTGATTGGAATTAGAGATAGTCGAGGTAATGGTTAGCAGAAATGGGTTCTGGGAAATCGCTATTCGTTAGGGCTGGAATTTCAAACCCTTCAGAATTCAACCAGGAAGCAACATCTTGAAGATTAAGGAAAAATCGCCAATTCAGCGTCCCTTTGAATTCATCGTTGGCCATATCCAAGAGATGTGTTGATAAAGAAAAATTTTCAGGAGCCAAGTAGTAAGCAATGAAGAGAGCCTTGTAATGCCCTGAGATGTATTGGTTTAACTCCAAAAATTTGTTGTAACATTCCGGAGTTTGGAAGCCCCATTTGCGACCATCAAAAATAACACATCTTCTTTGTTCCGGTTTTGATTCCACCCGTTTCTTCAGAAGGGTGTTATAAATTTCGACGCATTCGGTGTTCCACGATCCTGCCACGCTGATAAGTGTGTAATTATCCACAAATTTGAATGCGAATGATCCATGTGGGTTTCTATTCATTCGATAAGTATGAATCAACATATGACTATTTGTCAATAATTCAAAATGATAAATTTCAAAAACGAGCACTAATGGTATCTATAATGACGAGGAAAAGTTCAAATTGAGGGAGGACTTCCCAAAGCAAGTATCGGGGGTTATGCTTCAAGGCCTGGGTGAGAACTATAACGTGAAGTGCTCGTTTTTACCAAAAAATGTATACCACCATATATTATACGCTAAGCGTTTGCCTGGGGAATATAAAAATCAATTTATTTTGAAAGTAACCTTCCCATGAAAAAGCCAGCCATGGTAATTAGCCGCCAGACCTGGAATGAGATGCCATTGGCACGGCGCCTATATTTCTTCTTGTTCCTTGATAGGATTATGGGCTCTGCAACCCCGGTT
The DNA here is from genome assembly GCA_018816605.1 of Pseudomonadota bacterium. Next base: position 644 of record JAHIVS010000293.1, on the reverse strand, counting down.
CCGGAGAGGTGACCCGTTCGATCTCTTCAATGGTGGTCAGTCCTCTGAGCACTTTTTTTAATCCGTCATAGCGCATGGGGTGGAATCCGTTTTGACGGGCCTGTTTTTCGATCTGGAGAATGGAGGTCCCCTTTGCAATCATGGAACGGATATCTTCGGTCATGATGAACAGTTCGTGTATCCCTAACCGTCCTAAGAAACCGGTGTGGTTGCAGTTTGAGCAGCCTTGGCCCCGGTGGAAAATGACGGGACCGTCATTGATGTTGGTAAAATGCCGGTCCGCCTCATCTGATGTCAGTTCATAGGGGGCTGTGCAGTGGGGGCAGATTCTTCTGACCAGGCGCTGGGCCATGACACCGATGATGGACGGGGCCACCAGAAAGGGCTCCACCCCTATTTCCACCAGACGTACCACGGCCTGGAGGGCGGAGTTTGTGTGCATGGTGGCCAGGACCAGATGGCCGGTCAGAGCTGCCTGGGATGCCACCTTCGCCGTTTCCAGATCCCGGATTTCACCGATGAGGATCACATCCGGGTCCTGGCGGAGAAAGGCCCTCAGACTGTTGGCAAAATCCAGATCCCGGGCACGGTTGACCTGGACCTGGTTGATGCCGGGCATTCTGTATTCAACCGGGTCCTCAATG
>JAHIVS010000292.1 GCA_018816605.1 Pseudomonadota bacterium | reverse complement strand
CTTTTCCTTTATGGACCGACAGGTAATCTGTCTCTATTTCCCTGCCGACAACCTGAACCCGGCAGGTCATAAACAACAGGGAGGCCGCAAATTTGCCCACCCATCCAAAAATCCATGGTAGAATACAATCCCGGATCATCATTTCCCAGCCTTTGGGCCCCAATAAACTTGTCGATTATTCATGGTCAAAGATATATCCCACAGATCTGCGGCTTATGAAATAAACCGGTTTTTTTGGGTTTTTTTCAAAATATTTACGGAACCTTACAATAAAATTATCCACCGTTCTTGTGGTGGTATCGCTGGAATACCCCCAGCCTGAATTTAACAGCATCTCCCGGGAAAGCGGCTTGCCCTTGTTGGCAATAAAAATCTTCAACAGGGTCACCTCTTGTTCCGTCAGGACAATATTTCCTGCAGCGCAGCTGGCCTTAAAGGTAACAAAGTCAATGTGGTTATCGCCAAAATTATAGGAATCACCCTTATACAGTCCGTGTCCGGCACTTATCTCCGTCATGGGACCTTCATACCATCCCGTTTTTTTTATGAGGCGCTCCACCCGGAGTAAAAATTCTTCCAGATCAAAGGGCTTGGACAAATAATCGTCCACGCCATAACGCAACCCCTTTACCTTGTCCTTTGTATCCCCCCTGGCCGAAAGGATCAAAACCGGAATTTTTTCGTCTTCCTTGCGAATGGTCCTCAGGATAGAAAACCCGTCAATCATGGGCAACATGATGTCTAGAACGATCAGGTCCGGTTTCCAGGTACGCCATTGCTCAAGCCCTTCAATGCCGTCCCCGGCAATACACACCCCATATCCCTGGAGGGTCAGGTTCAGCCGGATCCCATCGGCAATATGGGCCTCATCTTCTATGACCAGAATACGCTTTTTTTCAGCCGCTTCCATAATTTTTTCTCCCTGACATTGGCAATACTTGTCCGTGGAATGGTGATGGTAAACCGGGACCCTTTTCCCTTGCCCTCACTGAACACCGATGCCCGCCACCCATGGATCATGGAAATACTGGAAACCAGATACAGCCCCAACCCTGATCCGGTATGGCTGTTGGGATTATCCCTACCGGACTTGTAAAATTTATGAAAAATCTTTTTGGCATCCTCCCTGTCCACACCGATCCCGTTATCGATAAAATCAATGGTGAGTTTCTGTAAAAAACTTTTAAACACAATGGTGAGCTTGGGGTGATCCGATTCATTGTATTTGATGGCATTGGACACAATATTCATGAGCAGCATCTCAAAAAGAAACAGGTTGACCGGATATTCAAACAGACCATTGGAGGGGTTTTCAATACAAATCTCGCAGTCCCGGAAAATGGAGGCGTTTTTATCACAAAAATTTTTTACCAGTGTGACCAGGCTGTCCCGGGTCACCTCTGACCCGAAATTCTGGCTTTCAATCCGTGCCAGGTTTAAAATCCGGTTAATATTATCGGTGAGCCGGTGGATGTCTTTGAGCATATTTTCACTGTATTTGCGGATATCTGCGGGTTCAAGGGGGTGACGGATAAAGGTTTCAAGGTAAATCCGAAGGGAGGTCACCGGGGTTTTCAATTCATGGGTGAAATTATAAATAAAATTATGCTGGAGCCTGAACAGGTTGACGGTTTTCTGGTAATAGATAAAGGCCAATAGAATCCCGGCCAGAACCACCGTTATCAGAAGGCTGAGCACCAGAATGGTCATACCGGTCTTGGATGGGAAAACTGAGGTGGGGTCAATGTTGAACTTTAAGATAACCACTTCAAGTGCAGAGGTGATCTCCATATAAAGACTCACCGTGAGCACCAGAAAGGTGGCCAGGGCAAAAATGGAGCAGGCAAAGATAAAAACAGGGTGAAGATACCACCGGGAAGGGTTTAAAATCTGCATGGGCTAGCACATGTCCCCGTCCACAGGAAAGCCGATGGTAAAGGTCACGCCCTTACCGACCTGGCTTTCCAGATGGATACTTCCCCTGAGGGTCTGGGTCACCAGATTAAAAACAATGGACATGCCAAGCCCGGTGCCGCCTTTTCCCCGCATGGTGGTAAAGAATGGATCAAAAATTTTTTCTTTCTGGTTTTCAGCCATACCCCGCCCATTGTCCCTGTAGACAAAGACAACCTGCCCCCCCTGCCTGGTAACCCCAATCTCAATAATCCCGTTCTCCACTCCCTCAAATCCGTGGATCAATGAATTCATGATCAAATTGCTCAGAATCTGGGAAAAGGCGCCTGGGAAGGAATTCAGTTCAATATCGGGTTCACACGATATCCGGATCACATGACCTGTTTTTTTATACCGGGGCCGCAGGCTCAGCAGGACCTCATCCATGTATTCCTTCAAATTAAAGGTGCGACGGTTTTCACTGGACTGGTCAACCGCCACCTGTTTAAAGCTGGAAATCAGCTCTGCTGCCCGCTCCATGTTAATCAAAATGGAATTGGACACCTCCTGAACTATGTTCAGGTAATTTTCAAGTTCACTTCTTTTTAATTCACCGGCCTTGTACATGGCGTGGAAATCGCGGGTTTTAGCGTCCAAAAAAGACGCAGCTGTAACCCCCACGCCCACCGGAGTATTGATTTCAT
>JAHIVS010000033.1 GCA_018816605.1 Pseudomonadota bacterium | reverse complement strand
GGCTGGTTGATTTCATGGGCAATCCCCACGGACATTTTCTCAAGATTGGTCATTTTAGAGGCCTGGATCAGCTGGGAATCCTTTTCAACCAGTTCCGTAATATCGGCGGCCGCCACAATAATGGCATCCTTATCCCGGTATTCGGCGGGACTGGCATGGATGTTGACAAACACGGCCCCCCCGTCCTTTTTAAAAAACCGCACCTTGGAAGAGATCACCACGGATTCTCCCACAGGATAGGTCCTGGCAAAGGTATCATTTTCAAGATCCCCCAGGGTCAAAAGACTTTTTCCGATCAGTTCATCGCCTTCATATCCGAACAATTCCGTTGCCTTGGGATTGGCGTCCAGAATCTCAAAGCTCAGTTTATGGATGACAAATATGGGGTTGGGTCCGCTGTGGAACAGGGACCGGTATTTTTTCTGGGACTCCATGAGGTTGTCTGTGGAATGTTTGAGTTTTGCCGTCATCTTAATAAAAGAATTGGTCAGGGCCGCGATTTCATCCTCCCGGGCTCCCAGGTCCGAGGACATGGCAGCCACCTCTTCCTTGGAGATCATACTGAAATTGCTCTTTGTCAGCTGGTCTGTATACCGGATCAAAGAGGCCACTGGCTTTGTAATGTGAAGGGCCAATCTGTGGCTCAGAAAAAAAAATATAATGGACACAACGGACAAAAAACTTAAAAAAACCAGCCTGAGACGGGATATCAGACTTTCAATATGCTGCTGGTCAAGCCCTATCTGAACCGAACCGATGGTATAGATCCCTTCCATTACCGGGACCGTAACATGAAACACAGAATGGTTGTCCACCTTCATCCGGACGATACTTTCCTTTTCAGGATCTTTTTTTTCCATCTGTTTTTTCAAAGTGTCAGGAAAACCTGTGGTAAAAGTATGCCCCAGGATTTCGCCGGTTTTGTCACTGATCAGAAGGTAGAGAACAATATCCTTTTTGTTGCCCAGGCGAATATCATAGGCAAGGGCGGTCAGCTCGGCCCTGTTTTTGGTAAGGATAAAGACCCGGGCACCGTCTGCAACACCCTGGGCAATCCCCACCCCCCTTCTTTTCAATTCATTGGTCAGGCTGGTAATCAAGAGGGCACGGGTAAACAGGGCAATCAAAATACTGACAATCAGGGTAAACCCCAGACAGGAAATAAAAATCTTATTTTTCAGCGTCAGTTCATTGAAAAATTTCATTTGATCAGCACCAGTTGCCCCTGTTTGATTTTTGTAATATAAACCCGATCCAGGCCCTGGTAGTCGTTCATTCCAAAGGACAAGGGGTTTAAAATACCCAGGTCAAAGTTGTTGATGGACTCAATGGCCTGGATAAATTTTTCCCGGGTAATCTCTTTCCCAGCCCGTTTGAGTCCCTCGGCAAGAATTTTTGCATTGATATAGCCTTCAAGCCCCACAAAACTGGGACGGCTCTGGGGGTAATATTGTTTTAACAGGTCGCTATATTCAGTGACGCCGGGAAGGGTCTCATCATTTTCCTGGGCATTGGGGGGGGGCACCACCTGGGTCACCAGCACCCCTTCCCCAATGGGTCCAAGCCTTCTGGCAAGTTCCTTGGATCCCACAAAGGACATATTGTGAAAAAGCGGAGAAAAATTCTGGTCCCGGGCAAGCTGGATAAACCGGGCACAGGAATCATAGGTGCCGATCATGACCACGGCCTGGGCCCGGGACACCATAATTTTTTCAAGGCCGGCTTCCACATCCAGGGTTCCCCGGACATACGATCCTTTGGCAACAGGAATCAGCCCAAAGGGTTTCAGGGCGATTTCCGTCCCCCGAAGGCCGTCAAACCCGTACTCATCATACTGGTAAAACACCGCCACCTTGTCAAATTTCATCTCCTTGACAAAATAATCCACAGCCGCCTTTGTTTCCTGGTAATAGGAGGCCCTGATGTTGATCAGATAGCGGTTGACGGGCTCCCTGAGCCGATTGGCACCCGTAAACATCCCCACAAGGGGAATTCTTGCCTCATTGACCAGGGGGATAATCCGCACCGTCGTAGGGGTTCCCACATAACAGAACAACGAAAACACCTGTTCTTCAAGAATGAGCTGCTGGGTATTGTAAAGGCACCGGGTGGGGTCATAGCCGTCGTCTCTGGCGATCAGCTTAATCTTCCGGCCGTGGATACCGCCGGTTTCATTGATATGGTTGATATAGGCCTGGGCACCATGGAGCATCTGGCTGCCCAGGTAGCCGGCATGGCCCCCCAGGGCCAGAGAAGACCCGATGCGAATTTCATTCTGGGTAATCCCGGTCCTGTTTTCCTGGGGAAACAGAGAATTTTCCGGGTTGTCACAGCCCAAAAGAGCCCCCAAAATCATCAGGGTGCACAGCAGTCCAATGGAGAATTTTTTCGTCACCCATGTATGAATTCGCTGAATCACGCGTTCTCCCCTGTTCTTATCATCCGTATCTTTCCCATGCCGTTTTTTTGCATCCAAACAATAAAATAGTGGGGCTGTAATGTCAATCAAACAAGGGCAAGCCCGGAAATTCTGCCGCCGATACCCATCACCATCGCAGGATATATTTAAAAGATGCCATTTTTTTTTAACCATGGGCATCTCCTTTTCAATGGCAAACAAAAGCCAATCGTGGTATTGTCCTTCCCACATTTGAAAGGAAAAAATCGATGAACTTAATGGCCATACTCTCCAACATCAGATTGCCGGATATGCTTGATATCCTTTTTATTACCATCATTTCATATCAATTTTATATCTGGTTCTGGGGAACACAGGCATTCAAGGCCCTGATCGGCATTGTTGCCCTAAGCGGGGTCTTCCTTATCGCCAACGCCTGGGGGCTTTTCCTCACCACATGGGTCTTCCAGATCCTGTGGCAGGTCTTTGTGATCCTTTTGATCATTTTGTTTCAAAAAGAAATCCGCCAGATTCTTGAGCGGTTTAATCCCATGAAAACCTTTGGAATCAAACAGGAGCCAGGCACCATTGAATGGATTCACGGACTTGTCAGCTGGGCGTTTGAGGCCGGCAAGAAAAAGCTGGGGGCTGTCATCGTTTTTGAAAGATCCGACCGGGTCTTTGAGTTGATCACCCGGGGGACCGCCATGGAATGTGATCTCCGACCTGAGATTTTATATTCCGTGTTTAACAAGGAATCACCCCTCCATGACGGTGCTATCCTCGTTTCAAACGGAAAAATTGTAAAGGTTTCCTGTTACCTGCCCCTTTCGATTCGGGAGGACCTTCCCCAGGAATGGGGAACACGACACAGAGCAGCCCTGGGCCTGACAGAACAATGTGACGCAGGTGTTTTGATCATTTCCGAAGAAAGGGGGGATGTTTCTTTTTTTTCACAAGAGACCTTCCAGAAAACAAAACGTCCGGAAGAATTGTCAAAATTACTGGCCGATATGTCCCAGGAACAAAAAGAACCGACCTTGGATATCGCGGCAAAAATAAGGTCCTGGTTTACAAAGCGGTACAAGATCAAGTCCGTCATTTTTGTGTCGGTTTTTATCCTATGGTTGATTTTTGCAGGCCAGCAGAACTTTGAAAGGACAATTGATTTGCCCGTACGGTACAAAAGTATACCGGCAAATCTTGTGATATCAGAACCGGCAGACCCCAAAATCACCATCACCTGCCGGGGATTGAGAAAGGATGTCAGCCTGTTGAATGAGAACAATGTCAGTTCTGTCATTGATTTATTTTCCGCCCGGGCCGGGACCTCTTTTTATGCGGTTAACACCGGCAATATAAATCTTCCCAACAGCAGAATTCAGGTTGTGAATATTCACCCATCGAAAATCCAGCTTACCCTAGAGAAAAAAGAAAAACCGTCTGCTTTAAATTAGCCCGTCAAAAAAAAGTGTCCCAGGGCAAATTGGTATCGGTAGATCGCTTGGGCCATAACCGCAATTCAAATTATTAAAAGGATTTGTTTTATTCAAAATGGATTATACTTTGTTTGTGACCGGATTCACCATATTTTTTGCAAGGATCTGCGATGTTTCCATCGGAACGGTCCGCACCATTATGACAGTGCAGGGCAGAACTGCCATCTCTTTTGTACTGGCTCTTTTTGAAATAACGATCTGGGTTTTGGTGGCAAGCACCGTATTCAACCAGGTCACGGAAAAACCGATCCTGGTGGTATTCTATGCCTTTGGATATGCAACGGGGAATGTTGTGGGGATTCTTGTTGAACGCAAACTGGCCTTTGGCATCATCATTTTAAAACTTATAACCCGAAGAGCCGGACCGGAAATTTCGGATTTTCTGCGTCAAAAAGGACAGCCGGTTACCATCTTTATCGGGGAAGGGATGAAAGGTCCTGTCAGTGAACTCTACATTGCCTGCCGCCGTCGTGATTTAAAATGGATACTACCGGCGGCAAAAAAAATGGATGACCAGATATTTTACATTGTTGAGCAGGCAAGGGATGTGAGCGCAGTTTTAAAACCCATTTACACCCCCATGGGCGGGTGGCGCAGTGTGTTTAAAAAAAAATAACTCAACTTTCGGAGTTGGTTGATTTTACATGGGGTTTTCTTTATTGCATTTTGTTCCGTCTGATCCTCAACTATTGATCAAAAGCACAATAAAAAAGCCTGACCCGCTCCGGTAAAGCCGAAGTCCGAAAGTGGAGAAAATAAATCCCTATAATCTGTCTATAATGGAAATGGCTTTATGGGCAATGGTGTGGATATCTTGAATATAATCAACTGCATTCATTTTTATGGCTTCCTTGGGCATTCCGAACACAACACAGGAATTTTCATCCTGGGCAATGGTGACTGCACCTGCTTTTTTCATATCCAGCAGTCCGGCCGCACCATCTTGCCCCATACCGGTCAGGATGATCCCAAGGGCATTGGCACCTGCGTATTTGGCAACTGTTTTGAACAGAACATCCACAGCCGGCCTCTGGTAGTGGACAAGGGGGCCTGTTTTAACCTCCACATAATATCCGGCACCGCTTCGCTTGAGAAGCATATGAAAATTTCCGGGTGCGATCAAAACCTGACCTGCCAGAACGGAATCTCCATTTTCCGCCTCCTTGACATGCATTTGGCACAGAGCATTTAATCTTTGGGCAAATGAGGAGGTAAACTGGGCCGGCATGTGCTGTACAAGGACAATACCCGGAGCATTCTGCGGCATTTGAGTTAATACTTTTTTTATGGCTTCCACTCCGCCGGTTGAAGCACCAACGGCGATAACTTTATGGGTGGTCTCTGCAAGGGCTTTGGATGCGGTTCTGGTCAGGATCTTATTTCTGCGGCTGTTCGTGGAAGGCTTGGGTATTTTTGCCCCATACACCGCCCTTATTTTTTCGGCCAGCTGCACTCCCATGTCACCGACGGAATAGGCGGCATTGGGCTTGACGATGACCTCAAGGGCGCCGATGGACAAAGCCTCCAGTGCAAGCTTGCTGTTATGGGCTGTCAAAGAACTGACAATGATCACCGGAAGGGGATAGTACTTCATTAGCTTTTTCAAAAAAAGGATGCCATCCATCCTGGGCATTTCAATATCAAGGGTAATCACATCCGGTTTCAATTTGACAATCAGTTCCCGGGCGACGTAGGGGTCTGGCGCGGTTCCGATAACAACAATCCCTTTTTGTCCTGACAATTGTGCAGAAAAAACTTTCCGGACAACAGCCGAGTCATCTACAATCAGAACTTTGATATCCTGGACCATTAATAGATCTCCGAAGGTCTTTATTTAGCGATCGTCAGGAGAATGGCCATTGGTGCCGCAACGGTCTGAACAATGGCAAACATCTGTTTTTCAGGAATCTTCGAGCCATCCATCATTTTTGGAATCCCCAACTCAAATGGGGTTTTTGCGTCTGTTTTACGCAAGGCATTGCCGCAGACCATGTTCAGCATTTCTGTCACTGTCCCGGCCAGATGTTCCGGCGTGAGATTCTCCAGGGGCTCTCCCATAAAATTTTCGCTCATCTCTGCCACAAGGGTTTCAGGCACGACCAGTATCAAATGCCCGGAAACATCACCTGTAAAATCCAATCGGCAGGCCATGCTTTTCTTATCCATTCCAGACTGGGCAAGGGTCGATTCCCGGCCAAATTCAACTGGCAAAAAAAACATTGTTTCCATGACTTCAGAAATCGAAGTCTGTAGGGCCGTCATCAAGCGTTTCTTCATAATTGGCTTCTCCAAGAATCCTAACTATTAAATCTCTGATTGCCTCTGGCGTAAAGGGTTTTGTGATGTAGCCCACGGCACCGCAGTCCATAAATTCCTTGATTTTTGACTCATTGCCTTCCGTTGAAACCACCACTACCGGTATCTCCTTTGACAGATCCTGCTTTTTTATGGCTTTGACAAACTCAAGACCATTCATAACCGGCATATTGTAGTCGGTGATGACCAGATCAATCCAGTTGTTTTTCATCAGTTCCATTGCCTGTTTGCCATCGGCGGCTTCCAGCAGCTCGGAATTTCCATACCCCGCAGCCTTCAAGGTCCGCTTTATGACAGATCTCATGGGCAGAGAATCATCCACTATCAATATTGAATATGACATTGTTTTTTCCTGTGTTTGTGTTTAGGCCATCTGTAAAAAGGCGTCAACTTTTTGCAGATTGATGCCGAATTCTGCAATCATCATCAAAATATCCGTTGCGGTTACGCCCAAACTTTTCATCGCCTGATCCTTAAACCGGTAGGCCAGACCATCTGCACCCACACCACTTCCCATCATCATGCAGATACAGTCCCCAAGATAAATTGCTGCGATTTCCCTATCACTGACCCTGCTTTCATCGGCCAGGTGATGGTGCCGGATGATTTTAATCATTCTCGGACTGAACTTCCATATTTTGGCAATCATGGCCCCCAGTTCCGCATGGTCGATCCCCAATACTTTTTTTTCCGCCTCCTGGAAGCTATACTTTTTATTTTTAACCAAATGGGTTATTTTTTCAGATGCATCCGCCACATGCTTTTCCAAAACAATTTTCCCGATGTCTTTGATCAGGGCAGATGTGAAAAGGGTGTTTTTGTTTTTCAGACCCAGCTTTGCTGCAACTATCTTTGTGATCATGGCCGATGACACCGAATATTTCCACATCTCCCCTTGTTCCAAACCATATCCCTGGTGGCGGCCGGACAGCGCCTGGGCCCCGGATTTTATCAGTGCCAGTTCCGTCACCTGGTCAATGCCCAGCATATTGACGGCATCCTTAATGGACTCTGCCGGAACTTTAAGTCCGAAATAAGCGCAATTACAGGTTTTCAAAAGACTGGCCGTGATAGCCGGGTCGTATTGAATCACATTGGCAATATCTTCCATTGAACTGCCCGGACTGTCCACCGCGGAAAGCAACTGGGTGACCACTGCCGGGATCGGTTTTAAATTTTGGATCTCTTTCATCAGCAATCGAAGGGAGGTCATATTTTCACCTCCTTTGCCCCGGATGTTTTTACATAAATCTCACCGGTTGCAATTTCAAGCCGGACGGTCCTGTTTGTGTTCCCGCCGACATCCTGCTTATGGATGATCACGTTGTTCTTAAAAAACAATTTTTTCAGCGCCATGTAATTTCGTTTGCCAATGTTGAAAAACCCGCCCTGATCCAGAATTTCAGCCCCTCCTGCAACATAAACCATCATCCGGTGTTTAACAGCTCCCAGAGCATACGCTGTCTTAAACAATCGGGGTATCCCGGAATCGGCGAACATATAGGGCCTGGCAGCCGCCTTCTCCGTATCAATGGAAGACTCGGGCAGCATATAGTGCAGAATCCCGCCGACCTTAACAACCGGGTCGTATACAACAAGTCCGATGCAGGATCCAAGGGAATACGTGATAATCGACTCCTCCGTCTTATTGCTCACCTTCATATCTGCGACACCCACAATCTGTTTCATTTTCTATCCCTTTTCGATTTCCACCTTAACCCTTAGGCCCTGGAGACGATACTGAAAATTCCATGGATATCGAGGATAAGTCCGACCCTACCGTCGGAAAGAATGGCACCGCCGGCAATCCCCTCCACATCCTCAAGATTTTTTCCCAGGCTTTTGATCACATATTCATCCTTGCCCAGGAGCTCGTCAATGAGAAGGGCTCTTTTCTCATCCTTTGACTCCACCACCACCACAAGCCCCTCCTGAATCGGCTTTTTCCCTTCGCCGCTCTGATAGATCTCGCTGAGCCGGATGACGGGAACAAGACTTCCCCGGTCCTTGACCATCTCTGCTTTGCCTTCAATGGTAAAACAATCTTCATAGCCGGGTTTAAAGGCTTTTTGAATGGAAATGGTCGGTATCACATATCTTTGGTTGTCTACCCGGACCAGCATCCCGTCGATAATCGCCAGTGTGAGGGGAAGACTGATGGTAAACTTTGTTCCTCTGCCTTTTTTTGAGGCAATGCTCAGGTGACCCCGAAATTTTTCAATCCCGTCCTTGACCACATCCATGCCCACCCCCCGGCCCGAAACATCGGTGACCTCTTTGGCCGTGGAAAACCCCGGGTGAAGGATCAAGTCATATACCTGGGCATCGGTCATTTGTTCACCACCTGTGGCAAGCCCTATGCTTTTTGCTTTTTCAGTAATTTTGTCCCGGTCCAGTCCTTTCCCGTCATCCGCTATTTCTATAATAATATGCCCGCCTTTATGATAGGCGCGAAGTAAAATTTCTCCCTGGGAAGGCTTTTTCTGGGAAAGGCGGTCAGACGGTGCCTCGATGCCGTGATCAACCGAATTCCGGATCATATGAACCATGGGCTCATATAGCGCATCCACAACATTTCTGTCGATCTCTGTATCTTCCCCGGACATATTCAAATTGACATCTTTCCCTGATTTTTTTGCCAAATCCCTTACAAGCCGGATCATTTTCATAAACGTGGCTTTAATGGGGATCATTCGCATGG
>JAHIVS010000291.1 GCA_018816605.1 Pseudomonadota bacterium | reverse complement strand
AGCAAGGGGATTCAGAACTTTTCGAAACTTCAGAATTGTGGTCTTTTTGCTAACCGGCGATTTGAATTTTAAAGCGCTAAATCCGAACGTGTCGATTAAGTAATAAAAATGACTTACACACACGAAATGGAAAAGAACCAATTCTTCACATCATCCTAAATTCTGGAGGCAAAGCATGAACACGATCTCACTGTCACGGTTCACAGAAAACCATACGGGCGACCCTGTGGACTGCCTGATTATCGGTGGCGGCATCACCGGGGCGGCCCTGGCCTATGAAGCAGCCAGCCGCGGCTTTTCCACAGCCCTTGTCGAAAAGGATGATTTCGGCGGTGCCACATCCGCTGCCACGGGCAAACTCATCCACGGCGGCCTGCGCTACCTCAAACAGCTTGAAGTGGGACTTGTCAGGGAGTCCCTGATGGAACGGCGCATCCTGTCGAACATCGCCCCCAATCTTGTATATCCTTTTCCCATTATCCTGCCCGATGCAGGATTCGTGGTAAAACTGGGTCTTTTTGCCTACGACCTGCTCTCGCTGGACCGAAACCTCGTCTGGGACAAAAGCAAACGAATACCGGGCTTTTGCCGCCTCACCGCAAAACAGGTGGTAGCTGCCATGCCCAAAAGCGCCACAAAGCCAGCGGGCCGTGCCATCCGCTACTATGACTGTCTCTGCCTGAGCCCGGAACGGTTGACCCTTGCCTTTATCAAGTCGGCTGCGGCCCAGGGGGCAAAGGTGGCCAATTATGCCAAAACCCAGTCCCTCATCATTGAAAAGAACCGAGTTCTGGGCGCAACGGTCCAGGACAGGATCACCGGAAAAACCATGGAGGTGATTGCTAAAGTAACAATTAATGCCACCGGCCCCTGGACCCAAACCCTTTTAAACCGGACAAAGGAGACAAGGACACCCATGCCTGAAATGCGGTCCGAAGGAATTTACCTGGTCACCCGTAAATTGACAGACCAGATGTTTCTTTACGTGGGAGAGCACGGCCACTTCAGCTTTTCCCCCTGGCGGAACCACAGCCTGATCGGCCCCACAGACACACCCTATTATGGTGAGGTTGACGACTGGCAGGTCACCCAGAAAAGCGTGGATGATTTCCTGGAGGTGATCAACCAGGCAGCAGGACTCAGGGACAAACTGACCCGCAAGGATGTGAAGTTTGCCTATGGCGGGCTGCGGCCCCTTGCTGAAACCGCATCAAACAATACCTATACTGCATCCAGGCGCTCTGCCCTGCATGACCATGAAGATGACGGAATTTCGGGCCTCATCAGCGCTGCCGGAGGAAAATACACCACAAGCCGCAGATTTGCCCGGCAGATCTTTGATTGTGTGGCCAAAAAGTCAGAACGACCTGCAACACCCAGTATCTCCCACCGCCGTCACCTGTACGGCTGCGACATCCCCGGCATAGAAGCCTTTATTGCCCGGAAAAAACAGGACCTTCCCGCTGTCAGCGAACAGACCCTGGACTATCTGATCCGCCACTATGGCCGTGAATTTGAGGCAGTTCTCGACCTTGCCCGCACATCAGAAGGGCTTGGCAAGGCGGTGAATGCAGATGGCGAGATCATGGCCCAGGTCCTGTTTGCCGTTAAGAACGAACTGGCCCGTTCCCTGACCGATATCTTTTTCCGCCGCACAGGAATGGGATGGCTGGGCCATCCGGGCGCTGCCATAATTGAAACGGCAGCCACCATTGCCGCGGCCGAGCTTGACTGGTCAAAGGAGAAAAAAGAGCTGGAAATTAAGGAGCTGAATCAAAAATTCCTGTACCGGCAAGCCTGAAATTAAATCCTTGACATCATACTTCTGCACCTCTTGCCGCGAAAGCCGTGAATCAACCAAAGCTTCCCCGGACAGATCAATAATGGTGACCCGCAATCATTCTTTTTGATATGGGTGAGTTTTTTGTCATCAATTGATCCTTAAATACAGGATCGAACATTCAACAAATCATGCCATGGCTGGGGCAAGGTCCTGATATTTAACAAATCCCGCCATTAACGCCCAATACCTGGCCGGTGATATAGGCCGCCCGGCGTGAACAAAGAAAGGCAACGGCATCGGCCACTTCTTCGGGTTTGCCCAGCCGGCCGGCAGGTATGGCCCGGGCAATTTCATCCAAAGAAATCCCTTCTACCATTTGGGTTTCGATGAATCCAGGAGCCACCGCATTCACCGTTATGTTTCGGCTGGCAATTTCCTTGGAAAGAGCCATGGTGGCACCGATCAGGCCTGCTTTGGAGGCGGAGTAATTCACTTGTCCTGGCTGCCCCACCTGTCCCGATGCCGAGGAAATATTAATGATCCGGCCATAACGTCTGGACAACATGTTTTTCACCACCGGCCGGGTGACATTAAAAAAGCCCGTGAGATT
>JAHIVS010000290.1 GCA_018816605.1 Pseudomonadota bacterium | reverse complement strand
TCTCCAAATGTCTGATGTGCGGGTCCTGTGCCCTTGCCTGTCCGTCGGGCATCAACCACTATGAACATTTCATGGACATGCGCCAGAAGATGGTGGAAAGCCAGGGAGAGATCCCGGCCATTAAAAGCCTGATCTACCTGCTGTCCAAGGAAAGCCGGATCCGCATGGGCGCCGGCGTGGCAAAGCTGGGTCAAAAACTCGCACCCAGATGGCTGGCGGACAAATACCGCCTGGGCAATATTCCCATCAATCAATTTCCCCGGCTCAATCCCACCCCTTTTCGAAAAACCGTGGCCGCAACTATTTCTCCAAAGGGAAGAAAAAAAGGCAGCCTGGTCTATTTTACCGGATGCGCCACCCATTTTTTGTATGCAGACACCGGAATTTCAACCGTCGGAATTCTCACCCACCTGGGCTATGAGGTGATCATCCCCAGGGACCAGACCTGCTGCGGCATCCCCTTGATGTTCCATGGGGCCCCGGCTGTTGAAAATATGATGACCAATATAAAGGCCCTTTGTGCCCATGACTGCCATGGCATTGTTGTGGACTGCACCACCTGCGGGGCTGCCCTGAAGGATGAATACCCGGCCCTTATAAGGAAAACCATGGCAAAGGCCTCTCCTGCCGACCAGCATACCTGGAAGGCGCTTAAAGCCTGTGCCCGAAAAATCGCCGCCAAAACCACGGACATCCTCTCTTTTATTGCGGCCCACCGCAAGGAGCTTGTGTTTGACGAAAACGCACCGAAACTGGGTCCTGTGGCCTATCATGCGCCCTGCCATTCCCGAAACAGCTTTAAGTCCCAGCCCCTGGTACAGGCGCTTCTGAGAAACCTGCCCTTCATGGACTACACGCCGACCCCGGACGAGGCGGAATGCTGCGGCGGCGGCGGCACCTTCTTCTACGAGCACCCGGATATTGCCAAAATCATGATGGAGAGCAAACGCCGGCATGTAACCGCTGTTAATGCCCGTTACTGGCTCACCGATTGTCCGGTCTGCCGGATCAATCTGTCGGGCAATCTGGATAAATCCGGGGATATCCAGGTGCGCCACCCGGTCACCCTGATACATGGGGCCTTGAAAAAACCATGAAACTCTCGCTTGAACAGGGGCGCAGAACCCTTGATTTCACCCTTCCCGACGACAAAATCATGGGGATTCTCCAGGGAAAAGAGGTTCCCCTCCTTCCCCACGACAGGATTCAAAGCATTATTGACCAGGGTATCCGGGCAGCGACCCCAAAGGATATCCATGCCAGAAAAATCGCCGTGATCATTCCCGATGATACCCGGCTGTGGGCCAGGGGAGATTTGTTTGTGCCCAGGATTATCTGCACCCTGTCAGAACTTGGCGTAAACTTTGACCAAATCCGCATCATCATTGCCCTGGGTACCCATGAAGCGCTGCCCCCCGAACGGTTCGCCGACCTTGCCGGCACCTGGACCCTTGACCGGGTTAAAATCCTGAATTCAGCAGGACTGGACAAAGACCGCCTGGTCAATATCGGCACCACCCATAAGGGCACCCCTTTGTTTGTGACCAAAGAAGCATGGGAGGCGGATCACATCATTATATTCGGCGGCATTCTCCACCACATGCTGGCCGGGTTCGGCGGGGGCCGTAAATATATTCTGCCCGGCATTGCTGGAGAAACCTCCATCCGTCACAACCACAGCCTTGCCATATCCAAAAATGGCGCTCCCCACCCCCTGGTACGCCAGGCAAAACTCTGGGGCAATCCGGTCAACGAAGACCTGATGGACGGGGCCGCACTTTTTTTAAGGGACAAGAGCTCCTGTTATGTGGCCGTAGCAGCCAACGGCAGCGGAGAGCTTTTTTATGCCGGGGTGGGAGATGTCCATGATACCTTTATGGAAGGCTGCCGGCGTCTGAACCATGCCTGTTGTGTTCAGGTGCCTGAAAAGGGGGATTTTGTCCTGGTATCGGCCGGAGGCCATCGGACCGACGGCCAGCTTTACCAGGCCACCAAAGCCCTGTTCAATGCCGTGAATGTGGTAAGAAAAGGGGGCCGGATCCTGTTTGTGGCCGCCTGTGAGCAGGGAGAAGGCAATCCCACCTTTGGCCGGGTGCTCAAAGCCTTCAGACACAAACCCGAACAGCTGGGCCAACGACTGGTATCGGATTTTGACATGCCCTCCTATGTGGCCCTGCGCGTGATTGATATCCTCAACCGGTTCCAGGTGACCCTGGCCTCGGAATTTGACGAAAAGCAGACAAGGGCTCTGGGCTTTAACCATACAGACACCATGGATCTTTATGTTGAAAACCTGATTGGCAAAGGATATGTCATCCCTTTTGGGGAAAACATACTGCCCCAGGTCACCCCCTAATATCACTTTCTGGAGGATAAGATGGATGAAAAAGTCATATCAGACAATCTAAAAAAACTTCGGATCCAAAAAAAAATGACCCTCCAGGACCTGGCCCAAAAAACCGGCCTGACCAAAGGATATCTGTCCAAGGTCGAGCGGTCCGAAAAGGCACCGCCCTATTCGACGCTGACCAAAATCGCCGGGGCACTGGATATGGAAGTCACCACCCTCTTGTCAAAGGATGTCACCCCCCCTGAGAATGTCCGGATCTATCTCTGCCGGAAAGACAAGCGCCCGATTATCCGGGAAAATGACCAGTTTGCCGGATATGACTACGAAGTGCTGGCAGAGGGCAAACCCGGCAAAAACATGGAGCCCTTTATCATCCATTCTCCCTTTGAAAACAACCGCACCTATACCCACGAAGGCGAAGAATTCATCTATGTCATGGACGGCCAATTGGAATTTTCCTATGGAGACGACACCTATATTTTAAATTCCGGAGACAATATTTATTTTGACTCCATTGTCCCCCATGTGGGCAAAAGCCTGGGGAATAAAAAAGCCAAACTGCTGGTGGTCATTTATTTTTACAAGCGGAACCGGCAATAATACCCGTCCCTCATGCCGGCTTTCCTGGCTTGAATGCTGTCCATACCATCAGGGTTTCTCGGCCAGTATGCGCTTTCTTTCCTCGATTCGGATAAAGGCCCCCAGCTTCTGGTCATTTTCCATGATATGGTCCAGAATCCATTTTAGGATGTTTTCTTCTAAAAATGC
>JAHIVS010000289.1 GCA_018816605.1 Pseudomonadota bacterium | reverse complement strand
GAGCCAGGGGTTGCGGGAACGGGAACTGATCAAGGATGTTTTTGGCAAATATGTAGATTCAAAGATCCGGGATGAAATTCTCAGCGGCAGGGTCCATCTGGACGGTGAGCTCAAACAGGCCACCATTTTGTTTGCGGATTTGAGAAATTTTACCCCCCTGGTGGCCATCACCCCGCCCAAGGAATTGATTTATGTGCTCAATGCCTATTTTCAGGAAATGGCGGAAGCCATCAAGGAAAACCATGGCCTGATCCTTCAATTTATTGGGGACGAGGTGGAGGCGGTCTTTGGTGCACCGATTTATCAGGCAGGCCATGAGCTTTGCGCCGTAAAAGCCGCCCTTGCCATGCGACATCGCCTTGTACGGCTCAATTACCGCCTTGCAAAGGAAGGCATTGCCCCCATTGCCCATGGGGTGGGAATCCATACAGGCCCTGTGCTGGCCGCCAATATCGGTACACAGGATCGGTCTGCCTATTCGCTGATCGGGGATACGGTGAACCTGGCCTCCAGGATCCAGGATCTGACCAAGGAGTTGCACACCGATATCCTTGTCAGTGAAGCGGTTCAATGCCTTCTGGTAGAGGAGTATGAATTTTGCCCCATGCCTGAAATCAGGGTCAAGGGCAAGGCAGATCCCATCAGGGTTTTCTCGGTGGGCCATAAAATCGGGTGATCCGCATTGACACCCGGTTCTGTTTTTCCTATAGTTTTGATAAAAAAATATTCAGAAGAGGTGAAGTGACGAGAAGATGATTGAATTTATTCAACACTATGGTCCGGTCACCCAGGCGCTCATGGCCACGCTCTTTACCTGGGGAGTCACCGGGGCAGGCGCTGCCCTGGTTTTTTTCACAAGGCGGGTAAATCCTAAATTCATGGATGCCATGCTCGGGTTTGCAGCAGGGGTCATGATTGCCGCAAGTTTCTGGTCCCTGCTGGCCCCGGGCATCGAAATGGCCGGGCAGATGGGCCAGACCCCCTGGCTTACTGCCGTGATCGGTTTTATGGGGGGGGGGATTTTCATGCGGCTGACCGATTTGTATCTGCCCCATCTTCATCCGGGGCTGAAAATCGAGAACAGTGAGGGGGTAAAGACATCCTGGCAGCGAAGTACCCTGCTGGTGCTTGCCATCACCCTGCACAACATTCCCGAAGGCCTTGCCGTTGGCGTGGCATTCGGGGCGGTGGCTGCCGGTCTTCCCTCTGCCACCATTGGGGGTGCCATTGCCCTGGCCATCGGCATCGGTCTCCAGAATTTTCCCGAAGGGGCGGCCGTCTCCCTGCCCTTGCGCAGGGAAGGCATGGGCCGGACCAAAAGCTTTTTGATGGGCCAGGCCTCGGGCATGGTGGAGCCCATTGCCGGGGTGATCGGTGCGGCCTTTGTCCTTTATATGCAGGAGATTCTGCCCTATGCCCTCTGCTTTGCCGCCGGCGCCATGATCTTTGTGGTGGTGGAAGAGCTCATTCCCGAATCCCAGCGGACCGAGGCCCATATCGATACGGTCACCCTGGCCACCCTGCTGGGGTTTGCGGTCATGATGAGCCTGGATGTGGCCCTGGGGTGATTGTTTTATCATTTTTTCGTTAAAAGAGCTCGGCCAGATGGATCACCTGGAGATCCCTGCCCTGTTTTAAGGTTCCGCCCCGAAGCTGCATTACGCACCCCGGGCATTCTGTGACCAGAAGATCTGCCCCGGATTTTTCCACATCCTCCAGCTTTTGGATTAAAATTTCATGGGAGATCGCCGGAAAATTGGCTGAAAAACTGCCCCCAAACCCGCAGCAGGTTTCTTCCTCGCGGGTTTTTACGTAGATATTCCCGGATTTGTGGATCAGGTCTTTGGGGGCCTGTTTCACCCCAAGTCCCCGGCACAGGTGACAGGGGGAATGGAAGGCGGTTTTGCGCATGTTTCCCTTCACAGGGTCTATTCCCACTATTTTGTTCATAAATAGGCTGAAGGGAATGATTTTTTCGGCAAAGACAGCCGCCTTTTTGGGGGCGTACTCCCGGACCAGGTCCGGCAGGCTGTTTTTCAGGTGGGACCCGCAGGAAGCGCACAGGGTGACAATATAATCCACATCTTCATTTTCAAAGGCTGCAAGGTTCTGGAGGGCCACATCACAGGCCGCTTCCTTTTCCCCCATCATCTGGGCGGGCAGGCCGCAGCAGGACTGGTCCATGGGAAAGCGGACGCTGACATTGGCTGCCGCAAAAAGGGTCATGGCCGCCTCCAGCTGCTCAGGATACACGAAATCCTGGACACATCCGGAAAACAGGGCGATTTTATGACGGGGCTTTTTAAGGGTCTGGTTCAAGCGTTCAAACCGGTCCCGGAAAGGGATTTTTGCAATGGCCGGCAACACCCTGAAATTATGTTCTTTTGAAAAAATCATGGGCAGATGCCGCAGAAAAAGCGTTCCCCCTGTAACCGGTTGCTGGGCCAGTTTGGCCGTGCGCAGCAGGGTGTGGAAAAGTTTCCGGTTTTTCAAAACCTTGCCCAGCATCAGGCTTTTAAGGGGGTGTCCCTCCTCGTCCTGGATTCTTGCATGGATTTCCTTGATGAGTTTCGGCAGCTCAATGCCCCCGGCGCAGACCGCTTTGCAGGCTCCGCAATTGGTGCAGTTCTGGACAAGATTCCGGGCATGCTCCCTGCCATGGAAAAAATAGGTGGTGATCAGGCCGATGGCCCCGATATACACATAGCCAAGCGCGTGGCCTCCCACCATGCGGTAAACCGGGCAGACATTGGCGCAGGCCCCGCAGCGCACACATTGGAGCACCTGGGAAAAGACAGGGTCTGCTGCAATTTTTTTCCGGCCATTGTCCAGAAAAACAATGTGCATCTCCCGTTTTCCGCCCGGGGCCGGTTTGCATTCACTGGGACCGGTGATCCAGGTGACATAGGAGGTAATGGCCTGGCCTGTGGCATTTTTTGGCAGAACCCGGTTGATGGACAGGGCGCTTTCCAGGGTGGGCAACAGCTTGTCAATCCCGATCAGTGCCACGTGGACCCTTGGCAGGGTTGTGACCAGGCGGGCATTGCCCTCATTGGTGGCAATGCCGATGGTTCCGGTTCGGGCCACGGCAAAGTTGGCACCGGTGATCCCCATATCCGCCTGGATATATTTTTTTCGCAATTGGCGCCGGGCCACCTTTACCAGGCGTTCAATTTCTGCATCCTGGACCGTTCCCGTGACGTCCGTAAACAGCTCCGCCACCTGGAACCTGGACAGATGGATGGCCGGCATGACCATGTGGGAGGGGCCTTCATGGCGAAGCTGGACGATCCATTCTCCCAGATCGGTTTCCGTTACCTCAAGCCCCAGATTTTCCAGCCACTTGTTCAAATGGATTTCTTCGGCGGTCATGGACTTGGATTTGACAATATGCCGGGAATCGGTTTGGCGGGCGATCTGGCCGATGATGCGGTTGGCATCCGCTGCCGTATCCGCCAGGTGAACATGGATGTTGTTTTCCTTTGCCTTTCTGGTAAATTCCGACAAAAGGGCGTCATTGGTTTCAATGGCGGCAGCTTTAATATCCGTAACCTGCCGTATCATTTGATCCGCGTCCATACCGGCAAAGGCTTTTTCCCGGGAAGCTCTGTAGGCCACGGCAAAATTGTCCATGGCCCTGCGCAAAAATTTATTTTTCAGGGCGGCATCAAGCCTGCCTTTATAGGCCTTTAAAGTTTCTTCTTTTTTTTTCACGGCTCAGGCCTCCACCAGCAGGATTACAAGTTCCAAAGGACCGTGGACCCCCAATGCCAGTACCCGTTCGATATCTGCTGTCCGGCTGGCACCGGTGATAAAAGCGGTGTAAGAAGAGGGGTACTGAACCAGGTCATTGAGTTCATCGGCCATGGACAGGGCTGTTTCTCGAATCTTTTTCTCTTCCAGGATGGCCACATGGGTTTCGCACAGCATGGTGGAAAGCCGGGTCTCTTCGGAATCGGAATTCAACACCAGGGTTCCGGTTTCTGCAATACCGAAATTTACCCGGGTTATGCCCATGTCAATGCCGCCGGGGTAGCCCCTCAGATTTTCCCGGATCAGAAGGATGTCTCCGGCTTTTTGGCAGGCGGCAGAGAATCGTGTGAAATCATCTTCCGAAAGATTGGGGGCAGCGATGATCCTTTTTTTTTCGGGCATGGGGTCTGATTTGATGCTGACCGGTTCCATCTGGGATTCACAGGGCGGTTTTGCCCGGCACAGGGCAAGGGCCTGGTCCAGAGCCGAGGCCATGTCCTTGACCCGGTGCACCCGTGCAGAGACCAGGGAGGCCTTGTCAATAAAGGTATGGGTCATCTGTTTTTCATGCACCATGGCATTCATAGCAAAATAACGCCTTCTCATTGAATGGGGTTTACATTGATTTTGAGCGGTTTGTCCGAAAAATGCAAATGGTTTCGACACCACGGCTGTAACGGCCATGAAAAATACGAAGACACCTTAGGGTTTTTCATGTCTTTCATGGCCCTGGACAGGTTATCAGGAACCGAAAAAGAGTTTCGGCAGCCAGGTCACAATGGAGGGAAACAGGCACAGAATCGCCATACTGACAATTTGAAGCATAACAAAGGGAAGAATCCCTTTATAAATATGGGCCATGGTATAGCCTTCCGGTGCCACCCCCTTAAAATAGAACAGGGCATATCCAAAGGGCGGGGTCAGAAAGGAGGTCTGAAGATTGACGCACATGAGCAGAGAAAACCAGAGCGGATCAAACCCGATCTCCATGGCAATGGGCATGAAAATGGGCACGGTGACCAGCAGTATCGCAGCCCAGTCAATGAACATTCCCATGACAAAGACAATGAACATCATGATCCCCAGTATGAGCCAGCGGTTCAGGCCCGAACCGATAAGAAGATCAGCCACCACATCGCCGCCGCCCATGCTCAGGAAGACCGTGGAAAAAAACTTGCCGCCGATGAACAGCATCATCACCATGGAGGTGGTTCTCAAGGTGGCATGGGCCGATTCTTTTAATACGATAAAATTGAGTTTTTTGTTCAAAAATGCCAATACCAGGGACCCAAAAGCGCCAAGACCTGCGGCTTCGGTGGGGGTGGCCACCCCGGCAAGGATGGTTCCCATGACCGACAGAATCAGCACCAGGGGCGGCATCAATGATTTTAGCGTCATGGCCCATTTCTGGCCTGCCGAATAGGTGGACGCTTCTTGCTTTGAAATGGGGGGGCCCAGGGTGGGGTTGAGATTACACCGGACCAGGATATAGGCAAAATACAGTCCCGCCAGGATCAGGCCCGGGAAAATGGCACCGGCAAACAAATTGCCCACCGAAGTTTCCTTCATCCCCGTAAGCCCGCCGTAAACCACCATCATGATGGAAGGCGGAATCAGGATACCCAGGGTTCCCGAGGCGCAGATAATGCCGGCGGTCAATTCCTTTTGGTAGTCTTTTTTCATCAGGGTGGGGGTTGCCAGAAGGCCCATGGCCACTACAGAGGCGCCGATGATGCCGGTTGTGGCGGCAAAAACCGTACAGACCACAACCACGGCAAGTCCGAGCCCTCCCTTGACGCTGCCCAGTACAACGTACAGGGCTTCAAACAGGGCGTCTGAAACTTTGGACCGGTCCAGAATCTGGGCCATTAGGATAAACAAGGGGATGGCCACCAGGGTGTAATTGTCCATCAATCCCCAGGCATTGTTGGCAAACATGTCGAACAGCATGGGGATGGAAAATCCGTTGTCAATCAGCCCGAACAGGGTTGCCACTGCGGCCAGGGTATACGCCAGGGGGTGGCCCAGGGTGATGGCCAGGATAAGGGTTCCGAACATGGCCAGTGTCATCAATTCAAGACTCATTATTTACCTCGTTATGCTTCAGGCGGTTGATATCATTGATCAGGTTTGCAATACCCTGGAGTAAAAGAAATAAAAAACATGCGGCCATAAGAATCTTCAGCGGCCAGATGGGAGGCGCCCAGCTGGTTGGGTTGTGTTCCTGCCCAATGGTCGATTTATAAGCAAAAAGAAAGGACCAGATACTCATCCCGGCCATTACCGGCATGAAAAATATGAGATTGGTGATTATTTTCAAATAATTTTGGAACCTATCGGGCAGGTAGGATGTGAAGATATCCACCTTTACATGGCCGTCATGCAAATCCGTATAGGTAATCCCGAACATATAGTGGAGACCGTATAAAAAGGTGGTCGCCTCAAATCCCCAGGTGGTGGGAGCGTTGAAAACATATCTCATGAAAACCTCATACACCACAATAAACAAAAGGGGGTAGATTAGAAATGAGGTGATTTCCCCTTGGTTTTTGCTGAAGGCTTCCAATTTTTTGGATACTGAGTGGGCCATGATTAAAATCCTCTGTGAAAAATAGAATAAAAACATATTGAAACGTGCAATCTGACTGCCTGGAAAGAAATATTGAAAATATTAATCAGGCAGCCAGACCCGAAAAGGCAGATTGTTGTATGCCTTTGCATTTGACCTGTTTTATTCAGTTGTTTTTCCCTGGATAAATGTTTCGTACGGCCATGGGGTAGCACCGCTCCTCGAATCCCTCCACACGGAATATTCTTCAATGAATTGTTCCTGGGAATCCAATGCTTCTTTAACATCAGGGTATTTTGCTTTTACCGAATCCAGGTAGGCCTTTGTGACTTTACGGAATTCAATAATGGTGTCCTTATCCATTTTTACGATCTCAACATTTTTTTTGAACATGCGCATTGCTTTGGCATTCAGGTTGTTGATCCAGTTGTAGCTCCATAGCTGGGTCTCTTTGGCACAAATATCCAATATCCATTTAAGATCCGGGGGAAGTGCTTCATAGGCTTTTTGATTGAAAATCACATCGCATTGGAAGGCGGGCTGGTGAACACCTGGCTGGACAACGTATTTGGTGATTTCATCAAAGCCCATGGGATAATTGATGGCAGGGGTTGAATATTCTGCCGCATCAATAACGCCTCTTTCAAGGGCCAGATATACTTCGCCGCCGGGAAGGGGGCTTACGGAAGCACCCAGTTGGTTCATGATATCCATGTACCAGCCGGGGGTACGAATTCTCATGCCTTTAAAATCCGACATCTTTGTGGCTTTTATATTGGAAAAAAGTCCCATTTCCTGACCTGTCTGGCCTGCTGGCAAAGCAAAAATACCAAATTTGGCGTAAAGCTTTTGAAGCATGTCAAGTCCGCCTTTTTCATAGAGCCAGATATTGTATCCTTCCGCATCCAGGCCAAAGGGGACAGATGCAAAGGCCACGAAGGCTTCGTTTTTACCTTTCCAATAAAGCGGAGACCCATGGGCCATCTGAACAGATCCGGCTGAAACCGCGTCAAAGGTCTGGTTGGCCGGGACCAGTTCGTCGGCGGAAAAAGGCTTGATGTCCAGTCTGCCGCCGGATGCCAGGCGGACACTGTCGGCAAAATGTACGGCAATATCATAAAACAGAAGTCCCTTGGACCAGGGCATGACCATTTTCCATTTGATTTGCTCTTCCGATGTCTTGAATGAGATGCGTTTTGCATCTTTATGGCGGGGGTCTTCGCCAAATTTTTCGCGTTTTTCCGCTGCATAGGAACTGCCGCAGATAAATAAAAATGCCACCAGGCAGGTAATCAATAGGGTTACGCTTCTTTTCATTTTTTTCTCCATCCTAAAATTGTCTACGGGTAAAATCATGGATACAAACCTGAGCTGTAAATCAACCCAGCGCTAGCTTTGCCTTGGATCTGTCTTCCCTCCTCCTTTTCCGGACCGTCTGTTAGAGGTTTTTCAGCAAACCAATTTCCGATAAAGGCTATAAAAAACTCAGCTTTTCTTTGGTATGACCATTAATTAAGGCCTGGGATAGCATTTGTCAAGAAAAAAATTAAATAATTTGTTTTTTATTTAAAACTCTGATATAATAAATTTATTAAGTAAATTCAGGTTGTTCTGTTCGCAATGCTTCGGGACACCTAAAGGGCATCCCATAATACACCAGATCGGGGAAAAGGAGCCAAAAGCGGATTTATAAATTGGTAATACCATTATACAAGGGATAGATATGATCAGCCAATCTGTTATCAACGAACTCAAAAAGATTGTCGGACCCGAACACCTGCTTACAGAACGAGAGGACATGCTCACCTATTCATATGATGCAGCCGTTCTGGATTCCCAAATACCCTGTGGTGCCGTCATGCCGGGGGCAAGTTCTGAAGTCGGCAGGATTGTTGCCCTTTGCCATGAGAATCGGATTCCCATAACGGTCCGGGGATCGGGCACCAACCTGTCCGGGGGAACCATTCCGGAATCCTCGGGGATTGTCCTGCTCACAGGGCGCTTGAACAAGATCATTGAAATCAATGAACAGGATATGTATGCCGTGGTGCAGCCAGGGGTGGTCACGGCCAGTCTTGCGGCGGCTGTTGAGAAAAGAGGCTTGTTCTATCCGCCGGATCCCGGAAGCCAGGCCGTTTCCACCCTGGGGGGCAATGTGGCGGAGAATGCCGGGGGCCTGCGGGGTCTTAAATACGGGGTGACCAAGGATTATGTCATGGGGCTTCATTTTTTTGATGCCCGGGGCGGGTATGTCAAAACCGGTTCCAGAACCGTCAAATGCGCCACCGGATATAATATCACGGGCCTTATGACAGGGTCCGAAGGCACCCTGGGCATCTTTGACGAAATCATTTTAAAGCTTATCCCGGCACCAAAGGCCCGTCAGTCCATGGTGGCGGTCTTCGATACCCTAGATGCGGCATCTGAAGCCGTGGCTGCTATCATCGCCGCCCGGATCGTCCCTGCCACCCTGGAAATTCTGGACAATTTCACCATCCGGGCTGTGGAAGACTTTTCCCATGCAGGCCTTCCCGTTGATGCGGCTGCACTTCTGCTCATTGAGGTGGACGGTCACCCGGTGGTTGTGGCAGAAGAAGGAGAAAAGGTGGAAGTCCTGTGCCGGAAGATGGGGGCAAAAAACATCAAACGGGCAGAAACAGATGAAGAACGGGACAAAATCTGGGCTGCCAGACGGTCGGCCCTGTCCGCCCTGGCCAAGCTCAAACCCACCCTGGTGCTGGAAGACGCCACCGTGCCCAGGAGTAAAATCCCGGAAATGGTCAGGGCCCTGCAGGGGATTGCCATAAAATATCAAATCGACATCGGCACCTTTGGCCATGCCGGAGACGGAAATCTCCATCCGACCATTCTGACCGACCGCAGAAACACAGAAGAATTCAAACGGGTGGAAGAGGCCATTGAAGCGATTTTTGACAAAGCCCTCTCTTTGGGCGGCACCCTGTCCGGGGAACACGGTACCGGTATTGCAAAAGCCCCTTTCCTGGAAAAGGAAACAGGATTTTCCGCCATCCTCTTTTCCCGGCAGCTTCGAAATGCACTGGACCCCCACAACATCCTCAACCCGGGCAAAATAACGGGGGTCTCAAAATAAAAATGGCACAAATGAATGATTTGGCAGTTCTTGTCAAAGAACTGGAAGAACAATTGGTCACCTGTATCCGATGCGGCATGTGCCAGTCGGTCTGTCCTTTGTTTGAGCAGACCCGGAAGGAAGCCGATGTGGCCAGGGGAAAACTGGCCCTCTTGTCCGGCCTCATGGAAAATTTCTTCGCGGATCCTTCCGGGGTCAGCCAGCGGCTGAACAAATGCCTTTTGTGTGGGTCCTGTGCCGCCAACTGCCCTTCCGGGGTCAATGTCCTGGAAATATTCATCAAGGCCCGGGCCATTCTTGCCGAATACACAGGGCTTTCTCCGGTGAAGCAACTGATTTTTAAGCAGATGCTGGCCAACCCCCAAATTTTTGACACCCTTACCCAATGGGCCGGCCGCTTCCAGAATCTGCTTATCAAGGATCAGGCAAATGCCCAGGGAACCTCTTGCGCACGGCTGATCTCCCCCCTGCTGGCCGGCCGCCATATCCTGCCCATGGCCAAAAACCCTTTTCACAAATCCCTGGCCGATTTCAGCCTGACTCCTCTTGGGAAGGGCAATGAAAAGGGTTCCGGTCTTCGGGCATTGCTTTTTACCGGTTGTCTTATTGACAAGATATTTCCCAACGTGGCCCAGGCAAGCGTTATGGTGCTCACCCACCATGGCGTTGGGCTTTCCATCCCCCAAGGCCAGGGCTGCTGCGGTATTCCGGCCCTGGCCTCCGGAGACCGTGAAACCTTTACCCGACTGGTGGACCACCACCTGGACCTGTTTAAAAATGAAAAATTTGATGTACTGATTACAGCCTGTGCCACCTGTACCTCCACCATTAAAAAATTGTGGCCCACCCTTTACAAGAACCCCACAAGCGCAGTTAAAGAGCAGCTGGACCTGTTGTCCCAGCAAACCATGGATATCAACCAGTTTCTGGTGGACAGGGTAGAACCGGACTTTGGAAAGGAGGATCCCGAAGCCCCGTGCCCTCCCGGGGAAATTGTCACCTACCATGATCCCTGTCATTTGAAAAAATCATTGGGGGTTGCAGCCCAGCCCCGGAAAATTATCCGGGCAGCCGGCAAGACCCTTGTTGAAATGGAAGGCTCCGACAAATGCTGCGGCATGGGCGGCAGTTTTAATCTCTTTCATTACGATGTATCCGTATCCATTGGAAACCTGAAACAAAAAAGTATTGCAGATACGGGGTGCACAACGGTGTTAACCGGCTGTCCGGCATGTATGATGCAGATTTCCGACATGCTGGCCAGGCACAAACAAAAGATAAAGGTTCGTCACCCCATGGAGGTGTATGCCCGGGCTTTGGAGGAAAAAATCAAATAACGGCCGATGCAATGGGATGGAATCAATACCTGGCCCATATCGCCG
>JAHIVS010000288.1 GCA_018816605.1 Pseudomonadota bacterium | reverse complement strand
TCCCCCCACATAATAGGGAATGCCGCAGCCGCCGTAAGAGATCAGGTTGTCCCGGTCAATGACCGTGATCCGGGCGTCCGGGTCCAGGCGCCGGAGCCGGCAGGCCACCTTGGGTCCCAGGGCCACCGCGCCCACAATAACAATATGTTTGGCCATGATATGTCCTTAGCGTTGTTTGTTTCAATTTGTGCACCCGGTTTTTTTTGGGGGTGCAAACACAGGCCATAAGGTATACCATTCCTGGAAATTTTCAATTGGCAGGTCTGTTTTTTATAAAAAAAAGAAACCCGGCCCGGGAGGTGATCGTTCTATTCCGGGCAGATGCCTGGATACAGATCCTGAATTTTCATCCTTTCCTCATGGCCCCTTAGGCCATAAAAGGGGACATGACCAAATCAAAATTGCTTTTTCGGGGGGAAAATAATCAAGCCCGGGAGCAGGCTTGAAAAATTCAGTCGGGTTGGGGTATTGTGGGGCAGAGAAATTTTATGGCCGCCCCATTGGTTTTAAACAGTTTGTATTCAAAGGGCAGCAGGGTGGCAAGGGATACAAAGATGCCTGCCATGGCTCGGTGCATATGGTTTGGGACCACCAGGGCTACTTTGTTGGCAAAATTATTATCCCTGGGCCTGAACAGGCGAAGCGTCCCTATAATCTCCCTCAGATCTCCGATGTTCAGCCCCATGCCGGTCGCAGCTGAAAAATCCCATAAAGAATGTTTGAAAGGATACTCCGGGTGTTGAAAAACAGCTGACATGGCATGCGCCAGACCGGTTTTTTCCACAACCCGGGTAACGACGATCTGGATATAGTCCGGGTGGGAAGCGTTCAATTGATAGTCCATGTATGGGCCTTCTTTTAAATCAGACGGGTTTATCGGATACGTTCCAGCAGGATCTGGTAGGCTTCGTTGATCTCAACAAACCGATCATGGGAGCCTCCCCTGTCCGGGTGGTGAGCTCTTGCCAGCCGTCGGTAGATTTTGGTCAATGTCCGTTTGTTCAAATGGGTTAATTCTTCTTTGCTCAGGTTAAAGAGGCTCCGGGCCTTACTGCCGGAAAAGGCCTTGGGCCGGGGGGAGGTAAACGAACGGCGGCGAAACCTGAAAGCCCTTTCCATTTCTTCCAGAAGGACGGTGTCGGCATAGTCATTGTCAAAAAACATGATCACATATCGTATCAAATAAGGATCCAGATGGGAGGTCAAACCGAACAGGCTTTTATTGGTCCGGCAGATTTCCTTTAAGAAACAGGCGTCCACTTTGTTCTGATCCATGGCATGGGGCATTTGTTTGGCCATAAATCCTTGGAAAAAGGAGTGAAGATTAAAAATTGTATACACATAGGACTTGAGATCCTTGGCCTTTAGCGTTTTTTCCCGGGCCATGAAGCCTTGTTCTATTTCGTCCCGGGATTTTTGCTGCAGATTTTTGAACAGGGCGGCCGGCATGTTGGGCAAAGGGCCCTGGTCCATATTCCCGAATTTTAAAAAATGGGCCCGCCGTTTGTCAAAGGCATGGGTTGTGCGCGCTAGGGTTTGCTTTTGCACCTCTGTAAGTCTGGGGGGGGCCTGTGACCCGGACCTGTTCCAGAAGGCCTCAACCGCCCGGCGGATATCCGGGCGTATCCAGGGCCTGAAAAGCCGTTCGAGTTCGTCTGAATCAAAGTTCTGGCAGGTGCGGGAAACCATGGTTTCCAATCGGTGATCAAGATGCCAGGCATTGCCGCCGGGGTAATCTATCCATGCCCCGGGCGAGGGACCCAGGTCAAATAGGTCGCAATGGATCGGTTTCCCTTTGGAAATAAGGGACTGCCTGAGGATATAGGTAACTTTTTTCCGGGTTTTTACAAGGGCCAGGTACATGGGTGAATCATACCCGGGATTTGGGTTTCTGTATAGGAAAAAGGGCAGCCGGTCCTTGGGAAATGAAATTTTTTAAGCATCAGAACCTGGCTGCCGGGATCAAAGGCGTGTTGATTGTTTTAATGGCCCTGGGATGTTTTATAGGACAGGGTTTTGATTCGTCTAAGGGTGTATTGCCGGGTCCCCAGACCTATTTTTTCGGCATAGTCCAGCTGGTGTTCCCAGTCCACATAGGGGTAAAGCCCTTTGAATTTGTCTTCTCCGGGATTCATGTTTGTCGTTAAAAGAGAACCCGGCAGTGCCATCTGCCCGTTGACCAGGTCTGCGCTGGCCTGGTCAATGGCAACCGGGTCGCAGGATGCCACCACGCCGATATCACTGCAGATGGGGGATTCGGAGTAGGGCAGACAGTCGCATTTGGGGACAATATCCGTGATGAAGTTAACGAACAGGGCTTTGCCTGTTTTGTTCTTGAGCACCCCGGCAGTGTATTCCATCATTTTTTCCAGAAAGACCGGCACCGACTGGTTCCAATTGATATTGATGGATTGGGTGGGGCACCGGACAATACATTCGGCACACCCGATGCACAGGTCCTTGTTGATGAAGGCTTTTTTCCCTTCAAGATAGATGGCACCGCCCGGACAATGCTCAATGCACTGGGCACACCCGATACAGGTTTTGCGTTTTATTTTGGGGCTGACATTGGAATGCTGGTCCAGCTTCCCCCGGCGGGAGGCACAGCCCATGCCTAAGTTTTTAAGGGTTCCGCCGAACCCGGACAATTCATGCCCCTTGAAATGGGCCACAGATACCAGGGCGTCGGCATTTACAATTTCCGAACCGATATAGACGGTTTTACACTGTTTCAGGTCCACCTGCACCGGGGTCTCACTTTTTCCGAACAATCCGTCGGCAATGATTACAGGGGCTGCGTCCATGGAAGAATAGGAAAATCCGTTTTCGATGGCGGTTTTAATATGGGAGACCGCATCAGACCTTGTTCCCACATAGAGGGTATTGGCATCGGTCAGAAAGGGGGTGGCCTTTGTCTGGCGGATGGTCTGGATCAGTTGCCGGATATAGATGGGCCGTATAAAAGCGGTGTTCCCCTTTTCTCCAAAATGGATTTTTACGGCAGTCAGGTCTGCTGGTGATAAAATCTGTTTGATTCCGGCTTTTTTCACCAGGCGGGATAATTTCTCGGGAAGATTTTCCCGGGATGTGGCAACCAGGTCCATGAAAAATACATCAGCACCCATCGATTTCTCCTTGGCTTTTTTTGAAATTAAACAAATATTCCAGGCCGTTGCGTTTTATTTCATACATGGCCTTTAACATCTCTCCCAAAGTGCCTTCGGGGAACCCTTTACGGGAAAACCAAACCAGATAGGGTTCCGGAAGATCCACCAGAAGACGCCCCTTGTATTTTCCAAAGGGCATGCGCGTGGCAGCCAGCCGGAGAAAGGCTGCTTTATCCGGTGAAAGCGCCTGTCCCATCCCTA
>JAHIVS010000730.1 GCA_018816605.1 Pseudomonadota bacterium | reverse complement strand
TTTCGTGATGATCAATCCAGATTATTGGTATACCTTTTTCTTCTGCGTGGTCTGCGAATTCTTTACTTATGTCTGATTTATCTAAGACTATTATCGTATCCGGATTTAGCTCTTCGACTTTTTTGATATATTGTTCTTTTAGGTCTGGGAAGGATTTTATTGTGACTCCGCGTCCTCTGTCTAGTGCTCGGCGTAGAATTAGAAACGAGCAGAGTCCGTCGACGTCGTTGTCAAAGAAGAAGAGCGGGTTTTGTGAGGCTTCGAGTTGCTCTCGGATTTTTTGGAGTTGGGGGAGGGTTAGCATATTATTTTTCCGTTTATGATTTGTTCTCGTAGGTTTCTTATTTCTTCGTAGATTGTAGAGCTTCTATTTTTTAAGATTGATTCTAGAAACGATGGTTCTATTTTTAAAATGTTGTTGAGGTTTTTGTTTAGTTTTATTATTTGAGATGTTTCTTTTGCTGATAGAGTAAGATGGGATAGGAATCTGTAGCCTTTCGGGGAGATTGCTTCTTCTATAGGTTTTTCTAGTATTAGTCGTGCTATTGATTCGGTGTCAAGTAGTCCGTCGAAGGTTAGGTTTGCGAGAAGGGTTTTTGCTCTTTTGAGAGGAAGGCCTGCGTAATCTCTTAGAATTTCGTTTTCGGATTTCTCTACTCCTCTTAGGAGTTCTCTATATCTCATGTGCATAATATTTCCCTCTTTTCCAAGTTCAGTGAAGTTTCTTTTGATTGATTCGGATATTTTCAAAATCATTTCAGCTCGTTGAATCACCTTGCATACGTCGCTGACAGAGACGAGTTCGGACACTTCTAGAATATTTAGGTTTAGAATATTTTCAGTTAGAATTTCTTTTTGTTTTTCTAGGATTTGGAGATTTGATGTTATATTTGGTATGAGTTCTTCGGTTGATTTCAGGTAGTATCTGGATGAGGCGTGGTAGAGGGTTGTTTTTTTTCGTCGTTCGGAGATTGCGATTACGAATGTTTGGGCTTGTTTTGCGGTTCGTTCGGCTGCTTTGTGTCTTGTTCCGGTTTCGATTGAGTTAATGTTTGTGTCTGGGGTCATTAGAACATTAGCGTAGAGGATTCTTTTCAGGTCTTGTGATAGTATGATTGCTCCGTCCATTTTGCAGAGTTCGAAAAGTTTTTGGGACGTGAAACGAGAGTTCATTTTGAAGCCGCCGTCTAAAATGTTTTGGGTTAGGGACGGTGAGTCGAATACTATCATTGCTCCGAGGTCGGATCTGATTATGTCGTCTATGACGTTTCTAAGCGATGTTCCTGGTGAGACTAGTTTTAGGAAATCTAGAAATGTTTTCTCTTTTTCGGTTGCCATGGTTTAAAAAAGTTGGACTAGTATTTATACTTTATGTGAGATTTTCCGGAAAGGGGAAATGGCACGCGGATGAACGCGGATTTTTGGATTTTCGTGGTATTTTTTTAGGAGAAGATTTTTAATGTTTGGTTTTGTTCGATTGTTATGAAATGTATTGTTGGGATTGAGTCTACTGCGCATACTTTTGGAGTTGGTATTTTAAACATGAAGGGGGAGATTTTGGCGAATGTTCGGGATTCTTATACGACGAGCGAGGGTGGAATGATACGAGAAGTAAAACTTCTCGGGGACGCTTCGCTGGTGGGACGCTTCGCTGGTGGGACGCTTCGCTGGTGGGACGCTTCGCTGGTGGGTACTTGGGCGGTTGGTTTTTTTGGGGTGAGATATGTCTAAGAAAGTTGTTGTGGGAATTGAATCTACTGCCCATACGTTTGGTATCGGAGTTTTGGATATGTCTGGGGGAATTTTAGCTAATATTAAGGATTCATATACGACTAGTGAGGGTGGGATGATTCCGATGGAGGTTCGGGCGCATCATGCTCGGGTTTGTGATTCTGTTTTTAGTGAGGCTTTGAAATCTGCAGGAGTTGAAGAAAGTGAGATTGAGGTTGTTGCGTTTTCGAATGCTCCGGGGCTTGCGCCGTGTTTGTTGGAGGGAATGAGTTTTGCGAAGGGGTTGGCGAAGAGGCTAAATGTTCCGTTGATTGGGGTGAATCATTGTGTTGCGCATTTGGTTATCGGGGAGGTTTGTGGCGCTAGGGATTCGGTTATGCTTTATGCTTCGGGTGCGAATACTCAGGTCGTTGCGTTTGTTGGTGGAAGGTTTCGGATTTTTGGGGAGACGTTGGATTTGGGTGTTGGGAATTTTATTGATGGGTTTGCTAGATATGCAAAGTTGGGATTTCCAGGTGGGTCGAAGATTGAGAAGTTGGCGGAAGAATGTAAAAATAAAGAGTCTCTGATTGATTTGCCTTATTCTGTTAAGGGGATGGATGTTTCTTTTTCTGGGATGCAGACTAAGTTGAAGCATTTGCTAGATAAGGGGATTGATATTAGGGATTTAAGTTATTCGATGCAGGAGGTTGTTTTTGCGATGTTGGTCGAAGTTGCGGAGAGGGCTTTGGCGCATACTGGGAAGGACGAGTTGTTGATTGGGGGTGGGGTTGGTTGTAATGCTCGGTTGCAGGAGATGTGCCGTATCATGTGTG
>JAHIVS010000287.1 GCA_018816605.1 Pseudomonadota bacterium | reverse complement strand
TGGCAATATTTCGGGCAGAAAGGGCAGAAATTCCCTGTTTTCGGACCAGTATAAAGGCGACATCAACGATCATTTCAATGGTGATGGTTTGTTTTGGCGGCATGGAACCCTCGATGAAATTATAGTATTACGTGTGTAATATAACAAGCGTTATATTATGTCAACCCATTATTGGGCTCTTTTATCAACCCGGATTGGCCCAATTGGCAATCTATAATATCAGAGAATCCCCTATTTTTTGAAATATTCCCAGTTGGCCTGTAAATATTCAATCGCCCCTTTTTTTGTGGTAATCGGGTCGGGTTCATCCTCGGAAGACTTATACCAGGACTGTTTTCCGGCGGCCACCTGGTTTAAATCATTTTCCACCTGGCTGCCGAGAAATTCGGAGAGGCGGGTGGTTTTTATGAAATTGGGAATCCGCCAAAAATTGTACAATTTAGTGTGCAGGTCCATAAATCTGTACCGGCCGTCTATGAACAGGGATCCTGCACAAAGCAGACAGCAGGCCTTGCTGATATAGAGCAATTGATTGGGTGTAATGGTGCCGCTGTCCACAAGATTCATCTCCGCATGCAATGTCGTGGAGGGCTGTTCCAGGTCCTGGATGCATTGAAGAATGTTCAGGTCCAGAATCAGGACGTTTGAAACCTGTTTTGCCCTTTTCTGATCCTTTTCAGGACGTCCGTAAGACAGGGTGGTCTCGTCATATTCAAGGACAATCACCTGACCTGTTGTGGGCTTTGGTATCCCAATCTTCTGTTTGGCACTCAGATTATATTCCGCTATTATTTTGATCTGACGGTCATTCCAGTTCTTAATGTTCCCGGTCAGTCGTTTTGACAGGTTTTTTGTTTCTGAGTTGTAGGCCAGGTGTAACTTATTGCTGCCAGTTTTCTGGTTGACATCCATGCACAGGGCAACAATATTGGGGGCGTTTTTGCCGGATATGGATGCGTGCAGCTTGTCGGCCAGGTGAAATAGATAGTTTCTGGATGCCTGATACTCATCCTGCCATGTTTTGCAGTTTCCCTCTTTTGCCGTAACAATACCCTGAATATGCTCGATCACTTTGCTGCCCTGGGATTTGGCGCTGATCAGGCTGGGGCCGTTTAGGGGAACCTGGATATTTTCTGTCACCGTGTTGGGAAAAATTCGAATCTCAATATCCAGGTCCAGGTCCTTTCTGTCCTTTTCAATGGGCTGAAAATTGACAGCCACCTGTATCCCTTTTTCTACTTTTTTCTGGTAAAAGGATTCCAGCTTTTGGGCCTGGGATTTTTTTTCACGGTAAAAGGCTTCAAAACTGATAGGGGTTCTTTTTGCCGGGGTCTTAAGGGCCTGGGCCATATTTGACGCATATGTCTGATGCCTGGCACGGTCAGCAGCGGTCAGGTGCTTTTCCCCTTTTTTATTTCTGCCTTTAAACAATTTTTTTGCCTTTTCCACAATCCAGCCAACCCCGGCATCGATCTTCCCCTTTACCCACCCCCCCGCCTTTTTGATCAATTCCACCACGGTTTTGGTAAGATCCCCTAAGCCCAGGAAATTGGCAATTGCACCAATCACCATGGGAAGGGTCATGGCCAGGGAGGTCTCCACAGCCCCGGCCGCCTTTTTTATTCTGCCAAAGGCAATCTCGGAAACCCCATTGAAGAGCTCCTTGATAAAGAGGAGGTGGTGGATATTGTTGATGAAAAAGCTGGTAACTTTGTGAAAGGCTTTGATGACTTTCAGCAGTGCACCGGCAGGATTGAGCAGGCCCATTATCCAGAAAATACCTTCCTTGATAATGGTGGCAATGACAAAGGATTTTATGGCGCCCATTACCATTGGTTTGAGGGTGGAAAGGGAGGTTCCGATCCGTTCCACAAGGGCAATGGGCCCTTTGATCATCAGTGTTTTGACAAACTCGGATGCCTTTTCCAGCCCGTTCATCATGGTCTCGCCTTTTGGGCCGAGCTTTTCAACGATTTTTTTTCGGATATAGGCATAGGTCAGCCCGGTGGCCTGGGTGACAATTGAAAAGATCCCTGCAAGGTTGAACGTTGAGGGCAGGGCGAGTCCTGTTTTGGCCAGGGTGCTCAGCAGCCATCCAAGGAGCCCTTTGGCCGCATGTTTCTTTATGTTTTTAAAAAACATGCCCAGCCCCAGTTTTGCAGCTTCGAACAGATTGGAGACAAAACCCGGGAAATTATCGATGATTCTGCCCAGTACCCCTTTCCCTTTGTTGAGAAATCCCATGACGGTATCGACAGGCGCGCCTATCATGGCCAGGAGCCCCCGGATGGCCAGCTCCTTTAATTTGCCGCCGATGCTTCTGGTGAACCGGACCACCCGTTTCCAGGCTGGGCTGAAAATATCTTCAATCAATTGCTTGTTTTTCCAGAACCGGTAATAAAATCGTTTTCGGAACTCTCCTATCAGGCCTTTGATCACAGGCCAGGTGATGTTCAAACGGATAAACTGCCCCTCCAGCCATGATCCTGCCTCCTGTGCCGCCCCTGATTTTTCCAATTGGTTCAACCAGAACATGCCGAATCCAGGGATCATTCCCATGATACCCTTGAGCAGGTTGACTCCGGTTCTTGGCACGGGCTCCCGGGTGATGGGATTTTTTCCGATGATCAGGGTAAACATGGAAAATCCCGGGATATAGGAGGCAATCTTATTGAGCAGTTTTTGAAAGGAAAGCTGCTGAACCACAGGGCGGGATCTGGTGGGTATCCTTGGGGTGGCCTGGGGCAAAAGAGAAATGCCGGATTGTTGGACAGGTAATCTTTCCTTTTTGTGCACACCTGATGCATAGGCCTTTTGATTGGCCATGTCAGCATAGGTTTTGAGGCAGATGACCTGGGGACGGTTGTCTGTGAACCCTTTTGGGGATATAAAATTTTTTGCCTGAACCGCCTTGGCTCTTCTGACCCGGTTGACCTCATTGGCTCTTTGTTTTCCGGCATACATACCCATGGTTCTCTCCTTGGCATCCTGATTATTAAGAATATCGCCGGACCACAGGCTGGAGAAGAACACAAGAGACGATTCAAACAGCTAAAAATGAAAAATGATGTAACACTGGAATTTTGACTCCGACAATAGAATTCTCATATAACATAATTGCATTAATATCAATGGAGAATCAAAGCCTTACGTCACCTTGACATGTCTTTTTGAATCACATCAAAGGTTCGGAGACGGTTAAGGGCAAAGGCCAATTCAACCCCTCGGAACCACGCAAAATATCCTGAAATCCGGTCACTGATCACATCAATTCCATTCTCATCCATATCTTTTATGACAAGACGAACCACTTCACCCAAGGATCTGGTCCTGTCCATGTATTTTTTGGCATATTCAATGGCAACCCCCAGGGCGTTTGTCTGGGCCAATTCCTTCAGCTGTTCCAAATCTGTGAGATCAATCATCTGTTTCCCGAAAGTCAATCGATGGATCTCCTTGGCTCGGATGGCCGATTTCCCAAAGACATTGAACGGATCAATGCCTTTGGGTAGGGGGATTCGCTCCTGAACATGAAACGGATAGGGGGTATCCTCCATTCTCCGCTTTGCAGGAAACATATCTGCGATTTCATGTGCCTTGCGCGTCCTGTCCAGGGGCTGATAATTTGACATCTGGATAACCCGATCCGACACATCGAAATAATCCCCCACCCCTCCCAATACCAGAACAGTGGATACCTTTTTTTCCAGATAGAGCTGTTTGACCTTATCAAAAAAAGGGGTTATGGGTTCATCTTCCCTGGGGATCAATTGCTGCATTTTGCTGTCCCGGATCATAAAATTTGCCGCACATGTATCTTCATCCATCAACAACACCTCCCCCCCCACTTCCATCGCCTCTATTATATTCGCAGCCTGGGAGGTGCTGCCGCTGGCGTTTTCGGTGCAAAACAATCGGGTATCTTTTTCCAACGGCAGATTGTTAATAAACGGGGAGATATCGGTTTTTACGATGCTTCTTCCGGAAGATGCGCGGACCTTTACCGTTTGTGCATTTGAAATACACAATTGCCTTCCATCCCCGGGGATGTGATCGTAGATGCCGACTTCCAGGGCCTTGAGCAAAGTTGATTT
>JAHIVS010000286.1 GCA_018816605.1 Pseudomonadota bacterium | reverse complement strand
CTGATCTCGAGAATCGAAACCATAGAAGATGCAGATCTGTGGCATGTCCATGAACTGGACCGGTCCACCTTGATTCGAAAATGCCGGCAATGGGTTCTGGCCCAGCACGAACGCCGGAATGCCCCCAGAAATGAATTGGACGACGTTTCGGGGTTGTTGGATCACCATGTGCTGACCATCTGTTTTGCAAGGCGGTTTGCCACCTATAAACGGGCAGGGCTCCTGCTTAAGGACATCCCCCGTCTGACACGGCTTATCACCCATGAAACCCGGCCGATCCAGCTGGTTTTTGCCGGCAAAGCCCACCCCAATGACAGGGAAGGAAAGGAGATCATCAGACAGATCGTCGAATTTGCCAAGGGACCGGATGTCCGTCATCGGGTGGCTTTTCTTGAAAATTACGATATCAATATCGCCAGATACATGGTTCAAGGATGTGATGTGTGGCTCAATACCCCCCGAAGACCCAATGAAGCCTGCGGAACCTCCGGAATGAAGGCCTCGGCCAATGGCGGATTGAATGTCTCCATTCTGGACGGCTGGTGGTGCGAAGGGTTCAGGGAAAACCGGGGATGGTCCATTGGGAACGGTGATGCCTTTGACAACCCTGAATACCAGGATGAGGTGGAAAGCCAGGCCCTGTTCAATACCCTTGAAAATGATGTGATCCCCTTGTTTTATGACAGAAAAAGAGGCCAGCCCCCGGTCAAGTGGATCACCATGATGAAAGAGGCCATGCGCATGGCCATCTCCGACTATTCCAGTGACCACATGGTCAGAGAATATTCAACCCGGTATTATGGTCCGGCCTCTGTAAATTTCAAGCAATTGACAGCAGATGGGGCAGTGAAAGCCCGGGAGCTGGCCCAGACCCATTTCAGACTTTCGGCCCTGTGGGACAAGATTGTTGTATCAAAACCGGTCCTTGTAACAGATTCCGATTTTACGGTTGGGGACACCTTTCGGATTACCCTGAAGATCTTCCTTGGCGAGCTGACGCCGGAAGAAGTTGAGGTCCAGGTATATCACGGCAAACTTAGGTCGTCCGATGAGTTTGAAGGCAGCCGGGCAGAAACCATGTGGCTCCATGAAACCCTGTCCCAGGGGGTCCACATCTATGCCTGCACGATCACCTGTTCGGATTCCGGTCGTTTCGGGTATACGGCCCGGGTGATTCCCAGGGGAGATGAGGTGCTGAGCCATACACCGGGTCTGATTACCTGGGCCAATGGAACGGACTAGGTGTCAGAATGCTTCCCGGAATGTAAATTATCCTGACTTGCCAGGGGGAAATTTTTATACTATATTGGGCACATCGTAAGGGTTTTTCCAGGCAAGCAGTAAAAATTTCATTCTTTGGGTGCAGTGGCATCGTTATTGCCTTCTGTCATTGATAGATGCAGGTTCGCAGTCGTCCAAACCAAAATTTAGGAATAAGCAGCATGGTAAAAAAACCAAGGATCTTGATTGTGACGCCCGAGGTGACCTATCTTCCGGAGGATATGGGGAATTCGTCCAATTATTCTGCAAAGGCCGGCGGACTTGCCGATGTGTCGGCGGCCCTGATCAGTGCATTGTTTGACCTTGGCTGCGATGTCCATGTGGCCCTGCCGGATTATCGGTCCATTTTTGACGGGATTTCCACAAAAACCCATAACCTGGAGCTTGAAAAAATCCGGAAACGCCTGGATGAGGAAAGAATCCACCTGGCGGCCGACCGGGCCTTCTATTATTTGGACAATGTCTATTCAGGCTATTCGGATCAGGATCTTAAGGTTTCCCTAGCATTCCAAAGGGAGGTGATCAACAATATTATTCCCAGGGTTCAACCGGACATCATCCATTGCAATGACTGGATGACAGGCCTGATTCCCGCCATGGCCCGGTACTTGGAAATTCCCTGTCTGTTCACGATCCATAATATCCATACCATGACATCCACCATGGCGGAAATCGAGGACAGGGGAATTGATGCAGCCTCCTTCTGGAAATGGCTGTATTTTAAAACCCCGCCGGAAAATTATGAACAGAGCCGGGACTGGAACCGGGTGGACTTTTTAACCTCGGGAGTGTTTGCCGCCCATTACGTTAATACGGTCAGCCCGACATTTTTAACCGAGATCGTGGAAAACCGGCATCCTTTTGTGGAAACCTGCCTGAAAAATGAACTGAGCCATAAATATTATGCAGATTGCGCCACGGGTATTTTAAATGCCCCTGAACCTGAGTTTAACCCGGCGGTTGACGAGATGATCCGGTATAATTACGGGCCCAAAAACCACCGGAAGGTCAAAGCACGGAACAAAGGATATCTCCAGAAAATACTGGATCTGGAACACGATGAGAATGCGGTCCTTTTTTTCTGGCCCTCCCGCCTTGATCCGGTCCAGAAAGGGTGCCAGCTGCTGGCCCAGATCATGTACGAGATTGTCGCCCAATACTGGGATGCCAACCTCCAGATTGTCTCTGTGGCCAGCGGCGATTATCTGAAACATTTTCATGAGATTGTAAGATTTCATGGCCTGGGGAAACGCATCGCCATCTGCGGCTTTAACGAGGGGCTCTCCCACCAGGCATTTGCCGCAAGCGATTTTTTGTTCATGCCCTCTTCTTTTGAACCCTGCGGCCTTCCCCAGATGGTGGGCGCACTTTACGGCACCTTGCCCATTGTCCACGACACCGGGGGATTGCAT
The DNA here is from genome assembly GCA_018816605.1 of Pseudomonadota bacterium. The sequence goes on along the minus strand of JAHIVS010000286.1, from coordinate 4,467 downwards.
GATACGGTCCGCCACCTGGACCCCTACCAAAATACCGGGAACGGTTTTTTGTTCAATTCCCATGATGCCAACGGGTTTAAATGGGCCATAGACCAGGCCATGGCCTTTCATTTTCTCGACCCGGACTTGAAGGAGGCCCAGATTAACCGGATTATGATTGACAGTGTCCTTGAATTTAATCACAGCAGATGTGCGGAGTCCTATATAAATTTATATGGAAAAATGCTCAAAAGACCCTTCCTTGTCTGATCCGGGAATTTTCAATGACCCGTATCTGATGCCCTATGCCGATATCATATCGTCACGGCAAAGAAAGGCCATTGTGCTTGAGGACAAGATAAAACAGGCAAACGGTGGATCGATAGGGTCTTTTGCCGATTACCATGACGTCTTTGGCCTTCATTTTGAAAAAAACAGGGATACGGATACGCCCTCCTGGGTTTTCAGGGAGTGGGCACCCAATGCCAGCGCCCTGTTTCTTGTGTGTGAAAAAACCGCCTGGCAGATGCATCCGGATTTTCAGCTTGCAAGGCGAGAAGGCCATGTGTTTGAACGATGGTTCCCCAAAGAAACCTTTGCCCACCAGGATCTTTTCAGGCTGAAAATGGTATGGCAGACAGGAGAAGGGGACCGAATTCCGACGGCTGCCCGTCGTGTGGTTCAGGATCCGGTCACCCTTATTTTTAATGCCCAGGTCTGGCAGCCGGAAATCTCCCATCAATGGGAGACGTCTGATTTCTCGCCGTCCAAAGAGCCGCTCCTGATTTATGAGGCCCATGTGGGAATGGCCCTGGAGGAACGCCGGGTGGGAACCTATCGTGAATTTGAATACCACATCCTGCCCAAAATAGCAGATGCCGGGTATAACGCTGTCCAGCTGATGGCCATCCAGGAACATCCGTATTATGCGTCGTTCGGATACCATGTTTCCAGTTTTTTTGCACCCTCATCCAGATTCGGCACCCCGGATGAACTCAAATCCCTGGTGGACAGCGCCCACAAAATGGGAATCCGGGTCCTCATGGACATCATTCATTCCCATGCGGTTCGAAATGAAGTGGAAGGCATTTCAAACTTTGACGGCACCTGTTTTCAGTTTTTCCACGACGGCCCCAAAGGGTTCCACCGGCAATGGGATTCCCGGTGTTTTGATTATGGCAAGCCAATGGTGATTAAATTTCTCCTGTCCAATTTAAAATTCTGGATCGAAGAATTCCATATGGACGGATTCCGGTTTGACGGCATCACCAGCATGCTGTTTGAGGACCACGGACTTGGCAGGGCCTTTACCCATTATGGAGAATATTACAAGACGGATGTGGATACAGATGCCCTGTCCTACCTTTTCCTTGCAAACAGACTGGCCCATGACCTGGGGGAAAAAATTATCACCATTGCCGAAGATGTCAGCGGGTATCCGGGCCTGGCCGCACCTGCTGCCAAAGGGGGAACCGGCTTTGATTATCGGTATGCCATGGGAATTGCCGATTTCTGGATCCGCCTGTTAAAAGATTTCAGAGACGAGCACTGGCATTTGGGAACTCTCTGGCATGAACTGACAACCAAGAGGAAAGAAGAAAGGACCATCAGTTATGCCGAATCCCATGACCAGGCCCTGGTGGGGGACAAGACCCTGATGATGCACCTGATGGGCAGCCATATTTATACGGCCATGGAGAAGAGCAATAGGCGCATGGAAACCATCCGGGGGGTGGCCCTGCACAAGATGATCCGTCTGGTCACCATTGCCACGGCTGATGCAGGCTACCTGAATTTCATGGGAAATGAGTTCGGCCATCCCGAGTGGGTGGATTTTCCGTCAAAGGAAAACGGTTTCTCCTATGCCCATGCCCGGCGGCAATGGTCACTCAAATATGATGGCCGGCTGTTCTTCTCCTGCCTTTTTGAATTTGACAAACACATGGTGGCCCTTGTAAAGACCCATGACCTGTTCGCATCCCCCGAAATAACTCTTGTGCACCTCCACGAGGAGGATAAGGTTATTGCCTTTAGAAGAAAACACCTGATTTTTGTGTTTAACTTCCACCCGTCCTCTTCTTTCACGGATTATGGGATTGATCTGCCGCCGGGTGAGTACCGGATGATTTTCAATTCCGATGAAACACGGTTCGGCGGGCAACATCGCCTGGTGGAAGACCAGTCCCATTTTACCATCTATGATCCTGCAAACACAGGCCGGCAAAATCTTATCCGTCTGTATCTGCCCACGCGCACGGCCCTGGTGCTCCAATTAAAGCCAGAGGTTAAAATTCCAGGGCCAGGCGGGTGAAGAATTCATTTAAATCCGGGTCTGTGCTGCCCCCCGGGGCATATTCGGATCTGCGGTATTCCCCCATCAGATTGCAGGCAAAATTTTTGCTTTCAAACAGGGTGTAGGTGGCACCCAGGCTGTACCGGTATTCCAGAAAGCCTGCCTGGCCCTTATCAGCATCAAAGCCTTCGTACCGGATGGCAATGAGCAGGGGCTCTTTTATCTGGTACCCCAGGGAAGCGGTCCAGGCTTTTTCCCTGTATTCCCTGTTGTCTGAAAAGTGATTCTCCCGGCCCAGTGCACCGATATATTCCGCATCCAGGATAAAATCAGCGATCTCCCAGTGGAAGGCGCTGCCCAGGGTGGTGTTCCGGTGGCCGTCCCCGGGTTCGGAACTGAAAAAGGCGGAAAGCGTCATGTCATCCACCAGGGCGAGACTGGCATTCACAATAAAGGAATTGACATCATTGGCGGTTGTGTGGGAGGGATTTCTGTCAAGGCCGTATCCGGTTTCACCCACCCGGTTCATGAGGGTTTCTCCCCTGTAAAGGGTTCCGGAAATGTCCAGACCCAGGGAAGAAACCAAAAAGCCTGCCGTGGCGCCGCTGGCATTGATTTCATAAAGATCCTGGGTAATGGGGTCGTTGATGAACAGGCTTTCAAAGGCTCCAAAGGGCTGGACCCGTTTACCGCCCACAAAATACAGGGGATAATTGTCCCTTGCAAGGGTGAAAAAAACCTCGTCCCAGAAAATTTTGTTATCTGAATCCAGGTTTTCTCCCTTGAGCAGGACATTGGCGGTAACATATTCATGGAGCCGGGCTTCCAATCCGATTTCAATAGTGCCGATATCCAGGTCTGAGTTTGAATCGTTTTGGGTGTTGTCTGCCGGGTCAGCGTCATCTGCATGGGAATAATCCAGCTCAACGGCACCGGACAGGGTGATCCTGTCGGAAAGACTGTCCATGGCATGGGAGAGCGTGTCCGCCTCTTTGGGTGCCGCGGGTTTTGGGGCAGAGGCCAATTGTTGTTCAACGGCCGATATCCGCTGTTCAAGGGTGAGAACGGAAGCGGCATCCGGTTGCAGCCCAAGGGCTTGTTCGATCTTCAGAAGTCGTTGTTCAAGGCCGGAATCGGACCCAAGGGCAAGGACGGGTTGAACGGCAAAGCCCAGTAAAAACGGTACGCAAAAGGCCAAAAACAATACCATCTGGCAGGGGGAGAATCTTTTCATGGGGGTGTTTCCTTTTGTTGGAGTGTTTACATGACAAAAAAAAGCCGAAAAAAGGGTGTTAAGGAGTTCACTCCCCATGTCCGCTTTTCCGGCGTATTATCAATCTATCATATTACTTATTTTGGCGGGTTCGCTGGAACCCAAAAGACGCAATTTCATACTGCGCGTTGATAGTTGAGGTCTATACCTTAGTAAAAAAAGAGAGTCAAGGCAAATTTTATCAACCAATCTGTCTTTGATTTGTGACCGGGATGGTGATACATTCCCCCGACAAAACCGCCAATTTTTACAGGAAATGAGTTTTCAGATGGATAAAGAAAAACGATATTCGGATTACAATGGGTACTTGAGAAATTTATTTGGCCAGCGGGTGCAGAAAATCACCCTGGATGCAGGGCTTTCCTGCCCCAACCGGGACGGGACCCTTTCCCGGCAAGGGTGCATCTATTGCAATTCAAAGGGGTCCGGGTCCGGGGCTTTTGGCCGGGGACTTTCCATCCCCCAGCAGATAGAGGCCGGCAAGATCGCAATGACCAAAAAATACAAGGCCCAAAAATTTCTGGCCTATTTTCAGTCCTATTCCAACACCTATACCACCTGTTCCCATATGAAGCAATTGTATGACCAGGCCCTTTCCTGTGACGGCATGGTGGGCATGGCCATCGGCACCCGGCCCGATTGCGTGGACGAAGAAAAAATCGCCCTGATTCAATCCTATACAAACCAGTATCTGGTCTGGCTGGAATACGGGCTTCAGTCCGTCCATGACACCACCCTTTCCCTTATCAACCGGGGCCATGATTTTGGGGATTTTGCCAGGGCTGTTGCCATGACCCGGGGCAGGGGGATCCATATCTGCTGCCACATCATTTTAGGGCTGCCCGGAGAAAACCGGGCCATGATGCTGGAAAGCGCAAGGGTTCTTGCCGATATGGGGATCAACGGGGTAAAGATTCACCTG
>JAHIVS010000032.1 GCA_018816605.1 Pseudomonadota bacterium | reverse complement strand
GTTCCTTCATGTCCTTCATGGTAAAAAGTATTGTTCGGATCTGGTCAAGTAAAAATAGACCCTTTTTCCCATATGGGTTTTCTTGTTATGGCCGGGAAACATCCATTCTCCAGGCTAGGTTTTGTCCAGCCCCGGCCCAGTTCATCAAGCAGATGCTTTGACGTCTCGATCATCGCCTGCCGGCTCCTGTTGAAATCGCCTGAACCCATTGTGCCGGGACCACAAATTTGGTATAAGACATATGCGATACCCATTTAAATTTAAGGGAGTCCCTATGCCGATTTTCGAATACCGCTGCAACCATTGCAAAAAAGAGTTTGAGCGCCTTGTCTTTGCCGGGGAAGAAGGGAAGCTCCTTTGCCCGGAATGCACCAGCACCGACATCACCAAAATGATGAGCGCCACAAGTTTTATGGGCACAAGCATCGGTACCTGTGCCTCTGATGCGCCCAGACAATTCTCCTGAGCCGGTTAAAACAACTGGGCCGGTCGGCCCAGCAGCAAACGGTTAAACGCCACCATAACAACAATCAAAGAAGGAATCGCCCATGCACTGGTCTGACGCGGTGAACTCAAGTCTTGCCTGTATTGTGAAAATCGAAACCCCCACAGGCCACGGTACCGGATTTCTGTGTTTTGACACCCCCAAAAAATCCATGGTTGCCATTGCCACGGCAGGACATGTGATTTTCCATGCCGACAAATGGATGGAACCTATCCGGATCTATACCCACGACGGATCAAAATCCCTGCTCCTCAAGGCCAATGAGCGCCACATTACCATGGGGAATCTGACGGATTCTGCATTGATTCTTTTTTCAAAAGCCCAGACCCTGTTCGAGAAAACCGATCCCCTGCCCCTGCTGGACCAGGAATATGTCCTCAGGGTCGGCACCCAGGTCGGCTGGATCGGATTTCCCACCCTTGAGCCCGACACTCCCTGTTTTTTTGCAGGCATGATATCGGCCCGCAAAGACACCGCCTATTTGATTGACGGAGTTGCCATCAACGGTGTCAGCGGTGGACCGGTCCTGTATATTGATGAACAGGAACAGACCCGTGTTGTGGGAACCGTGTCTGCCTATCGGATCAACAAAACCACGGGAGACACTCTCCCGGGCCTTCTCATTGCCCAGGATCTGTCCTTGTTCCACGATGTGCTCACCCATATCCGTACCGTGGCGGAAAATCTGTCCCTGTCCAAGGGATAGGCAACCCGAAAGCATCCTGGAGAAATGGTTTATAAGCAATTGCTTTTATAGGGAATTTAAGAAAATCCCCTTGCATCTCGGTGATTTTGATTTACTATATGAACCATATTTACACAACAACGCATAGATGGAGACCCCCAAATGATACAGCCGCCTAAAAGAATTTTATTTGCATCCGATCTGTCCACGGATATGAAACCGGTGTTTGAACATGCCGCCACCATCGCCGCCTATTCACAATCAGAGATCATCGTCCTCCATGTGATGGAGGAAGCCAGCAAAAGTTCTGAAAAGCTTGTCAGGATGGCCTTCGGAGAAAAACTTTACCAGGACATCAAAAATGAACACAGGGATGGAGCAAAAAATCTGCTCATCGGTAAAAACGTGGATGCCTTAAGAATCCGCCAGGCCATTGCCGGTTTTTTCCAAGAAGGCGAAAAGCCTGTCAGCCAGCCCGACCATGGGTCCCCCATTGAAAAAATTCTGGTGACAGAAGGCAGCTCCATTGCCGATGAAATCACCCTCACCGCGACCGAAGAAAAATGCGACCTCATCGTCATGGGATGCAAGCAGCAGGGAATGCTGGCCGGTGCATTTGGGAATCATCTGGTCCGGAAAGTATTAAAAAGAAGCCATGTGCCGGTGTTTGTCGTCCCGTTCAGCTAGGGATCATGCCGGAAAACAAAATTTTTTCACCTGTTCAAGATAGGGGGTCAGCCCATGGGAAAAAATATCATTGTGATTGGCTCCCTTTATTTCCAGTAAAAATTTTGTATCGGACGGACAGGCATCATACAAGGCTTTTCCTTCTGAAAACGGAATGATATGATCAAACTGGGCATGGATGATCAGGCAGGGACGGGTAATGCCTTTGATCTTGTCCAGGTTTTCAAATCCCTTCTCCCGCTTGAATCCCATTGAGTCCGGATCCAGTCCCAGGGTCCGCAGCAAAGGAGCTGCAACGGCAAAGCCGCTTTCAATGATCAGGCTGTGAATATCGTGGCCCCCGCAGGCCCCAAGCTCCATGGCCGGTGCACTGCCAAGTGAGCGCCCCATTATGCAGACAGGGCCTGTCATCTGTTTTTGCTTCATATAGGAAAGCAGAAAATCCAAGACACTGTGACAGTCGGCCATCATGGAAGAGAAGGTCGGAGCACCCGAAGATCTGCCATATCCGCGATAATCCGCCACAAAAAAATTCACCCCTGTTTCAAGAAAATACCCCCCCAGGCCATCGTAGTCTGACACAATCTCGCCATTGCCGTGGAAAAAAAGAATCACAGGGGCATCCTTGTGCCGGAAATGAAGAGATGCGCCCACCGACACGTGCGGGTCCAGGGGAATCATTACATCCTCCCTGCCCCTGTCCGGAAGACGTCCCGGCATTTCCTTCCTGGGATGAAACAAATACTGCAGAACCGCAGGTTGATCCAGTATTGCATAATTGTCAAATTGCGCCATGGATACGCTCCTTTCTGTGGGTGTCCTTGGGATTATCCCTTTCCCCTGGCAAGGGTGATGGCTGCGCCCAAGAAAGCGATCAGGGCGCCGGCAGCCATCACCCGCCGGAAACTTATCATGAAATAAGGGGCCATGGCCGGGGTATAATGGTCCAGACCCGCCCCTTGGGTCAGGTGGGTAAAGGATGTGGTAAAAAGTGTGCCGGCCAGGGCCACCCCCATGACCATGCCCAAGTTTCGCGCGGTGGCACTGGCACCCGAGGCCGTCCCCCGGCTGTTCATGGAAACCGCTCCCATGATGGCCGTATTGTTGGGCGAGACAAACAATGCCGTCCCCATACCGGCCAGGGCCACCCGCCACAGGATGGCCCTGGTCTCCATTTCAGGAAAAACCGACATGAGGGATACAAGGGAGATGCCCAGCAGCAGCATTCCTGAAAAACACAGGATTCGTGAGCCGAAACGGTCCGACATGGCGCCGGATACCGGAGAAACAAACAACAAAAACAAAAACGGCACAATCATGACGCCCCCGGTGCGGGCAGGGGAAAAGCCGCAGGGATAGGTCAAATAAAAGGGCATCATAAAAACGATGATAAAAAGAGCTGCAAAAAGAAGGGCGGATGCCGCAAGGGGCAGGACAAAGAGCCTTATTCTCAAAAGGCCTGGATCAAACAGGGGATGGGCAGACCGCCCGGCATTGGCCGCAAACCCCATGCCGGCAAAACAGCATACCAGGAGGCAGCCGGCAAACTTCAGGGAAAAAATCCCCCATACCGTCACCTGGGTCAGACACAAAATCAGGCTGGAAAGCCCGATGATCATCATCAGACTTCCCAAAAGGTCCAGGGGTTCGCCGGACCCTCTGCCTCCGGGAATTGTTTTCAGCATGCGGATACCGGCAAGGGTGGCCGCAATGCCAATGGGAATGTTGATATAAAAAACAGTCCGCCAGGAAGCGTATTCCAGAATCAACCCCCCGGCCACAGGCCCCAGGGTCAGACCGGCCGCCACCACCGCCCCCATCATCCCCAGGGCACGGCCCCGCTGTTCTTTTTCAAACACATCCACGATCAGTGCCGGAGAACAGGCCATGAGCATGGAAGCGCCCACACCCTGGATTACCCGGGCCATTACCAGAAAACCGGCCGAAGGGGCGGTTGCGCAAAAAAAAGACCCCAGGGTAAACACCATGAACCCTGCCACATATATGGGCCGGCGCCCTTTGATATCCGAAAGACGTCCAAAGGTTAACAAAAGGGAGGAAACCGTCAGCAGATAAATGAGCACCACCCATTGGATGGTTGGCATATCGGTTGCCATGTCCTGCATGATAAAGGGAAGAGCCACATTTACAATGCTCGAATCCAGGGTAGACATGAAAATCGAGACCGCAACCAGGGAAAAAATCTGCCATTTTCTATCATATATCGTCATATATAAAGCCCTATCCCATTCCATATCTTTCGATTTTCAGAAGATTATGTTATAATTATGGGGTTGACAAGAAAAAACATATGAACGAGGGGGCCATGGCCACAATTAAAGATGTTGTACTGATCTATCTTGAAGATTCACCGGTTTCATTTGCCAGGGTTGAAAGTATTTTACCCGATGCCAAAAAAGACTGGTATCAGATTAAACTGCTCATGCTTCAAATTCCCATACAGACCGTAACCTGGATTTTAAAAGATGCCTACATCAATGGCGAGCCGTTTCATATGAACGGGAAAAAAATGAAGCTGGAAGTTGTTGAATGCCCCACAGACCCGCCCCTTTCTTTTCCACGGGATACCCGGGAAACAAAAGAAAAGAGCACCGGACAGATCATTTCTTTTTCCGACCTGAAAAACAGACAAAAAGACCATGGACCGGACCGGGAATAAAATAATCTCTGCATCCCGGCGAACCGATATCCCCGGGTGGTATACCCCCTGGTTCCTAGAACAGGTCCGCTTGGGATTTTTTACCATTAAAAATCCCTATAACCAGGTGAAAAAAAGAGTGGATGTCCTGCCCCAAAACATCCATTCCATTGTTTTCTGGTCAAAAAATTTTGGTCCTTTCCTGGATCTTTCTGCAGACCGCATCCTTTCGGATATGGGATATCACCTGTATTTCAATGCCACGGTCAACTCCCGGAATACGCTTTTGGAGCCAGGGCTGCCGGCACTGTCGGAAAGACTCGGACAGGTGAATCTTTTGTGCGAAAGGTTCGGACCGGATAAAATCTCCTGGCGGTTTGATCCCCTTTGTTTTTATCGAACAGATGACGGACACCTTGAAAATAACCTGGGCGATTTTACCCTGATCGCCGATGCCATGGCCGAGATGGGGATCACCCGGTGTGTCTCAAGTTTTTACGATGATTACCAGAAAGTTTTGACCCGGGCCCGCTATTTATCCTTGCAGGGCACCCCCCTTGTCACTTTTGCTGACCCGAAAAAAAAAGACAGACAAAAAATTGTTCAGCGAATGGCCGATTATCTGGAAACAAAAAATATCAACCTGTATCTGTGCTGTGAGACGGCTTTGGTTTCAGACCCCGGGTCCAGGACTAGCATTCGCCCGAATGCCTGCATAGACGGCCGGCAGCTTAAACACCTTTATGGGGGCGACCCCGAGATTCGAAGGGACTACGGGCAACGCTCCAGACAAGGATGCAGGTGCACCCGGTCCGTGGATATCGGCGCCTATGAAGACCACCCCTGTTTCCATAATTGTCTGTTCTGCTATGCCAACACCGGCACTGACACTCAACTCCGACAAAGACATTAAAATGAAAATAAAAGAACTTGAAATCAAGGGGAAAACCTTTTTAGCCCCTCTGGCCGGCATCACCAACCTGCCCTTCAGACAATTGGTCAAAGAAATCGGTTGCGCTGTGGTCTGCTCTGAAATGGTCAGTGCCAAGGGACTGTTTTATAATTCGGAGAAAACCCAGACCCTGATGACCTCCATGGAAGCGGAGCGCCCTCTGTCCGTTCAATTGTTCGGGGCAGATCCGGACTGTCTGGCCCAGGCAGCCGCCTTTGTGGAGCGGCTGGGGGTGGCTGCTATTATTGATCTGAATTTTGGCTGCAGCGTAAAAAAAGTGGTCAAACAGGGGGCAGGCGTTGCCTTGATGAAAGACCCCAAAGCCAGCAAAATTATTTTAAAGGCGGTCCGGAAAGCCACGGTGCTTCCCTTTACCATCAAAATCAGATCCGGATGGGATGGGTCCGGAAAACAGGCCATTGCCCTTGCCGCCATTGCCCAGGATGCCGGGGTGGATGCCATCACCCTCCATCCCAGGACCGCAGGCCAGGGATTTAAAGGGGTTGCGAACTGGGACCTGATACAACAATTAAAAGAAGGGCTTACGATTCCCGTGATCGGCAACGGAGATATCACCTGTGTGGCAGATGCAACAAGACTGCTTGCACAAACAAAGTGTGACGCGGTCATGGTGGGTCGTGCTGCCATGGCCAACCCCTATCTTCTGGCCCAGATAGAGGATGCTGTGACCAGGGGAACTTATAAAACCCCCGAACCCAGGGAAATATTCCGGGCAATGGAACGCCTGACAGACTTGTATGTAGCCTATTTTGGTGAAAACATCGCCACAAGGATGCTCAGGGGAAGACTGGCCTGGTTTGTCAAAGGGCTGCCCGGATGTGCTGCCTTCAGAAAAGAGCTGGCCTGCATAGAAACATCCACCCAGGCCAGGGCCCTCATCCGGTCATATGAAGGAGCGGATGCTGATTAATCTTTTACATACTCGGCACTTGCAATGGAACTGACCCCGCCTCTGGGGGTGAATTCTCCGGTAACCGTCATGCGCAGGGGCGCGATGACCCCGACCAGGTCATCTAAAATTTTATTGATGACATGCTCGTAAAACATGCCCACATTTCTGTACTGCAGCAAATAATACTTCAGGGACTTGAGTTCAATAATCTGGGAATCCGGCCTGTAATCAATGGTGATGCACCCGTTGTCCGGCAGCCCTGTCATGGGGCATACAGAGGTGTACTCGGGTTGTTTGATCCGGATATCAATGCTTCTTTTGGATTTATAGGCATATTCTATGGGTTCCAGCAGGTCTGTTTTGATCACATCGGGTGTGTCCACTTTAAACGGGGTTTTGTAGTGTTTATTTTCGATCATCAATCCTTGTGTCCTTATATTTTGGTGTCCTTAAATTTTATTGCACCGGTTTGGGCTGTCATTTTTTGTGTCATTAATGGTATCATAAACGATAAAATGTTTCAATTCAATTTGAATGAACGGCCCAGCAGGGCTCTTGTCAAGCCTGACAATAAAAGTATCGCAATTGGTATCAATCGCAAAAAAAGCTTGACAAAGGATTTTAAAAACAGGATAACTACCGAAATTTCAAAAAATGTTAACAGATAAAAATCCCTCAAACTCGCTTTCGAATCGCAGGGTTGAAATTCTAAGCACCAAAATTGTCAGGCACAAAATTCAGCCGGCATTACATACACCGTCCCAAGGAGGATATTAACCAAATGAACGATTTTCTACAGAGCCTTCGCAATGGTCAGGCTGAGAAACCCCGCACACCCAAAACCCGTAAAAATGTTGACAACTCATATCAATACAACAGCAACCCCAGGTTTAATTCTTACGGTGGCGGCGGATACCCTAACCCCCGAAACCATCAGATGAAACGGCCCCCTTCCCAGGTCATGCCCCACCAGGTCGGCAACCAGATGCCGATAGAAGATGCCAGCATGACCCTGCTTGCCGATATTCTGGACAATCTTTCCTGTCATGTTGAAACCCTGGTAAAAAATCAGGAATACATGGTCAATGTCCAGGAAAGGACAGCAGACATTCTGGAACGACAGGCCATTGCCATTGAACGTATCGTATGCCATTTAAACCTTTCCCCGGATATGGAAACACAAGTGGAAGTGGATATGGAAACACAAGTGGAGGATATGGATGCCCAGCCCCCCTTTGAAAACCACTATGTAACCTCCCGGAAACCGGAAGAACCCTCTCTGGAGGATGACAACCTGGGAAATACATGGGAAGCGCCCGTCAACACCCCTGTTATAAAAGAAACAAATAAAATCCAGGTTAAATCGCCGGTCAAAAAAACGACCCCGCCCAAACCGGTTTTAAGAAAACGCCGGAAAATAGTTGAAAGAGAAACCGTTGAACCCATTGAAGAACCGGTCACACCGGTATCTTCCGATGCGAAATTGATGCCCCGTGACGCCATTATGGATATTATCCAGAGCATGCGGGAAGAAGGCGCCACCTTTGATCAGATTGCCAAACGCTTGGTCGACCTCGGCCAGCCGACCTTTTCAGGCCGGGGCGAATGGCATGCCCAGACCATCCACAGGCTCTGCAGCAAAAAATAAGCGGTTCATCCCATTGAATGCAAAGAGCGAAAAAGGCTGTTAAACGCTTTTTTCGCTCTTTGCATTCAGGGACCCAGACTTTCTTTTATTGCATTATTTCCTTAGGGTTTCCATATAGGCCTCCCATTCACAGGGCAGCAGATGGCTTTTCTGGGTGTTGCAGTTTTTGCAGCAGGGAACCAGGTTAAATTTTTCAGACTTCCCCCCCCGGCCGACCGGAATAATATGATCCATGGTCAACTGGGCAGGAGGAAAATGCCCTTTACAATAATAACAGATACCCCTGTCCTTTTTCCGCTTCCACCACTGGCTTGCCCGTATGGTTCTGGCACGTGCCCTCTCTTTTTTGAAAACAGACCCGTCTGCAAAGTCAGGATAGGGATACATGGATCTCTAGTACCCGAACTCGTTCAAGGCCTTTGCATTGCTGATCCAGTCCTTTGTCACTTTGACAAACAGCTTGAGCAGCACCTTGGCGCCTGTCATCTTTTCAATATCAATTCTGGCCAAGGTGCCGATCTGGGTGAGCATGGCCCCTTTTTTCCCGATGATGATGCCCTTTTGGGAATCCCTTACCACATGGATGCTGGCATGGATGACAATGAGTTTTTTTTCCACATCAAAGGCATCCACAGTGACGGCAGAGGAATAGGGTATCTCCATGCCGGTCAGGCGGAAGACCTTTTCCCGTATGATCTCCTTGACCATGAATTTTTCAGACACATCAGTAAAGGTTTCTTCGGGATACAGCATGGGACCCACCTCCAGGGACGATTCCACTTCTGACAGCAGCTGGTCCACCTGGATATTGTTTTTGGCCGAGATGGGGATGACGGCCCGAAACTCAAACAACTGCTTAAATTCCTCCACCAGGGAAAAAAGCTGGGCCTTTTTGGCAATGTCAATTTTATTCAACCCCAGGATAACGGGTTTGCCCGTCTTGTTTAATTGGGAAATGATCAGTTTTTCTGCTGAAAAATTTCTTGCGGACGCATCCACCAGGAACAATACCACATCCACATCGGCCATGGCCAGCATGGCCTGGTCCACGATCCGCTTGTTCAGCAGGGTGGTACTTTTGTGGATGCCCGGGGTGTCCATAAACACAATCTGGGATTTGGGGCTGTTCACAATACCCAGAATCCGGTCCCGGGTGGTCTGGGGTTTTTTGGAGGTAATGGAAATTTTTTGCCCCAGCAACTGGTTGAGCAGGGTGGATTTCCCGGCATTGGGAGCCCCGATAATACCGACAAACCCGGAACGGAATTCTTCCTTCATAAAATCACCTTTATTCATGGTGCCTGCCGATCAGACGATTGATTTCATCCAGGACCGTCTCTCTTCCCTGGCGGGTTTTGGTTGAAAAAAGAACAATGCCCCCCGGGTCCCGGTTCATTTGGGAACTTATGGCGGAAAGCCGTTTGGCCTGCTGTGTTTTGGACAATTTGTCCGATTTGGTCAATACGAGCAGATAGGGCATTCCATGGGATTCCAGCCATTTGACCAGATCCGACTCCTCTTTTCCCGGATCACGCCGGATATCGATGAGCAGAACCAGGCCCAAAAGACTCGTCCTGCGGGAAAGATACAGTTCCACCATGGGCTGCCACTGTGCCCTGAGCACTTTGGACACCTTGGCATACCCGTAACCGGGCAGATCCACAAAAGACACATCCCCGTTGACCAGAAAAAAATTGATCAATTGGGTGCACCCGGGCTTGGAACTGGTCTTGACCATGTCTTTCCGCTGGATCAAGGTATTGATCAAAGAGGATTTCCCCACATTGGAACGACCGGCAAAACAGATTTCCGGAAAATCATATTCCGGATACTGGTCCGGCTTAACCGCACTTTTTACAAATGCAACCTCTTTTATTTTCATGGATATTTTCAACCCGCGTATTCTTTTAAATAGGTTTCCATACGGTCCATCCCGATGGTCAGCTTTTCCATGGAATTGGCATAGGAAAATCGCAAGTACCCCTCCCCGTTGGCGCCAAAATCAATGCCCGGCGTCACCCCGATATGGGCTTTGTCCAGGATATCAAAGGCAAGGGAATAGGAATCATTTGAAATATGTTTGGCATTGGCAAACACATAAAAGGCACCGGTGGGCTCCACTTTTATTCCCAGCCCCATGGCCTTTAAGCGCTTGATTACATATTTTCTGCGGGTATTGTAAATTTGCCGCATCTGATCGGTTTCTTTTCCGGCGCCTGTCAGGGCCGCAGCACCCGCCAGCTGGACCACGGAATTGGCACAGATGAAAAAATTCTGTTGCAGCACCTGCAATGCCCTGACAAATTTAGGGGGGGCAATCAGATACCCCAGGCGCAGGCCGGTCATGGCAAAAAGCTTTGAAAACCCGTTAAGGACAAAGGCCTTGTCGGTAAATTCCAGGATGGAATGTTCCTGGCCCTCGTATACCAGACCATGGTAGATCTCATCGGAAATAATATACAGGCCATGGGCACTTGCCACTTCTACGATCTCCTTCATCCGGTCCTTGGGGATAACTGTTCCCGTGGGGTTGGACGGGGAATTGATAAAAATAGCCTTTGTCTTTGGGGTAATCTTCTTCTTGATGGCTTCGGGGGTATAGACAAATCCTTCATCTTCAAACACCTTTACCGGTACAGGAACCCCTTGGACATAATTGATAAAATTGGCATAACAGGCATAGTGGGGATCCGAGATAATGATCTCATCCCCTGGATCCACCAGGGCTGAAAAAAGCAAAAGCATTGCAGGAGATGTTCCCGAGGTCACAAGAATCTGCCCGGGATCCACCGTGGTGTTGTAGGTGTCCTTGTGATAGCGGCTGATGGCATCCCTTAAGCGGATATCGCCCAGACTGTGGGTGTAACAGGTTTCATTCCGGGCAAAGGCCTCGATACTCACCTGGTTCACGCAGGCGGGCACATTAAAATCAGGTTCTCCGATTTCCATGTGCACCACATCAATTCCCCGGGCCTCCATTTTATGAATTTTTTCCAGAATATCCATCACGATAAAGGGGGTGATATGTTCACATCTCTTTGCAATCGTCATTTTACAGCACCTTGTTCAGGGAATATTCAATAATGCCTTCGGCTCCATCCTTGAGCAGCCTGGGAATCAAATCCCTGACAATGCCTATCTCAACGATGGTTTCCACGGAAAACCAGTCCGACTGGTACAAGGGGGCAATGGTCGGGCCGTTGAGGCTGGGCAAAAGAGAAACGATTTTGGCAATTTTGCTTTCCGGTACATTCATCTTTATCCCCACCAGCTTGTCGGCCACCAGAGCTGCCTGGAGCAGCAGGGCAATCTGTTCGATCTTTTCCCTTTTTTTGGGATCTTCCCAGGATAATTTATTGGCAATAAGCTGGGTGTTGGTTTCCATGACCACATGGATCACCCGCAGGTTATGGGCCCGGATGGTGCTTTCGGTCTCGGTAATTTCAACAATGGCATCGGCAAGGCCGGATACAATCTTGGCCTCGGTGGCCCCCCAGGAAAATTTTACGTTTACATCTATGTTGCGTTCCGCAAAAAACCGGCGGGTAAACTGGACCAATTCCGTGGAAATGGTTTTCCCTGCCAGATCCTCCAGGGTTTTGATGGAAGAATCATTGGCCACGGCAATCACCCAGCGGGCCGGACGGGCACTGACCTTTGAATAGATCAGGTCTGCCACCACATGGACATCGGATTCATGTTCCGCAATCCAGTCAAGTCCGGTTAACCCCGCATCAATAACGCCTGTTTCAACATTGATGGACATTTCCTGGGCACGGCAGAGGGCACATTCAATGGTTTCATCGTTAATATCCGGAAAATAGCTTCTGCCTTCCACATTGATCTTCCATCCCGAACGCCTGAACAGGTCAATGGTCGCATTCTGGAGACTCCCCTTTGGGATACCGAGTTTAATTATTTTGTCCATTATTTATACACCTTTTTGGGGTCAAAGACCCTTTTTTCCACAATTTTAAATTCATTGTTTTCAACAAGCTTGAAAAAGCAGCTTTTATAGCCTTCGTGGCAGGCGGCACCGCCCACCTGCTCCACCTTCAATAAAATGGTATCATGGTCACAGTCCACCCGGATTTCTTTTACACGCTGGACATGCCCCGATGTTTCCCCTTTTTTCCACAGGCTCTGCCGGGAACGGCTGTAATAGGTGGCATTGCCCGAAGACAGGGTTTCCTCCAATGCCGCCTGGTTCATATAGGCAAGCATCAGGACTTCACCGGTGTTGCAATCCTGGGCAATGGCCGGAATCAACCCCTTGCCCTTTTTAAAATCAAGTTCAACCATGACGATTTATTATCCCTTTGTATTCATAACATTAAAACCTTTTTTCATAGCCTTTTTTCTTTAAAAAGTCAATTTATATATCAGGGCAAAACGGACAATACCAAGTAAATTAAAGCCCTTTGGCCTGGGGTTACGGGAGATTATGGCTGCCCGTATTCTTTTTTTACAGACCGGAAGATCCCCAAGTCTTCCGGGTGCCTGCTCCCATTCTTATTGCCATTGTAAAAGGAATCTGGTAATAACCAATACGAATCATCAATTCTAAATTAAATTCCAGGTTGTTATGACAAATCAAAAAACAAAATCCGAAATCCTGAAAAACAGAGAACGAAAAAAAGAAAGACGCCTGATTCTCACTCTTTTCAAATGGGGCCTTGTCGGATTGATCATACTCCTCTTCCTTGGGAGTGGCGGAATCCTAGGGCTCTTTTTTTACATCAAACAGGATCTGCCCCAGATTTCCAGCCTGGATGATTACCGCCCGGCCACGGTTACCAGCGTTTTTTCCGATGACGGCCGCAAAATCGGGGAGTTCTACAAGGAAAGACGTATTGTCATCCCCCTTTCCGATATGCCCCCGAATCTTATCAATGCCTTTGTTGCGGCAGAAGACTCCCGGTTCCGAACACACCCGGGAATTGACCTCCAGTCCATTCTCCGGGCTTTTATTAAAAATTTCCGGGCCGGGGAGGTGGTTCAGGGCGGCAGCACCATCACCCAGCAGGTGACCAAGTCCTTCTTGCTGACACCGGAAAGGACCTATAAACGAAAAATCAAAGAAGCCCTGCTGGCCTACCAGATTGAAAAAAGGTTTACCAAGGATGAAATCCTTTATCTGTACCTGAATCAAATCTACCTGGGACACGGGGCCTATGGCGTTGAGGCTGCCGCTGAAAATTATTTCGGCAAGCATGCCAAGGAGTTAAGCCTTGCGGAATGCGCCATGATGGCAGGACTTCCCCAGGCCCCGAGCCGGTATTCCCCCTTCAGGTTTCCCGACCGGGCGAAACAGCGGCAGATCTACACCCTGAACCGGATGAAAGAAGAGGGAATGATCAGCAATCTTTCGGTCACAGAAGCCATTGACACAAAGCTGGATATCAAACCCAGGGTAAACTGGTTCATTGAACGGGTTCCCTGCTACACCGAACATGTGCGCCGGTATGTGGAAAAAAAATATGGAGAGGATGCCCTTTACAACCAGGGGCTTAATATCCACACAGCGGTGAACATCGAATTGCAGAAAATGGGCCAGAATGCTGTGGTAAAAGGGCTGATAGAGCTCGACCAGCGGACCGGGTACAGGGGGCCTGTCAAAAATATTTCCGCTCTCCAGGTGGAAAGTTTTTCCCAAGGGGTGGCAGAACAGATCAACGGCAACCTCCTGGATAGGGAGAGTATCTACCAGGGGGTTGTCCTTTCAGTGGATGATGAGAACAAGGTGACCCGGGTCAGGGTTGGAAATTTTCACGGCCTCATCCGCCTCAAAACCATGACCTGGGCAAGAAAACCAGATCCCGAAGTCGCCTATTACGAAGCAGCTGTTAAAAATCCGTCCCAGGTCTTTGAACTGGGGGATATCATCCTTGTCCGGTTGGTCGGCGAAGGAGTGGAAACCGACGAATATGAATTCGCCCTTTACCAGGAACCCATTGCCCAATCTGCACTCTTGAGCATTGAAGCGGAAACCGGACATGTCAAAACCATGATCGGCGGCCGGGATTACAGAAACAGCCAGTTTAACCGGGCATACCAGTCCCGGCGGCAGCCGGGCTCGGCTTTTAAACCCATCATCTATGCCGCCGCCCTGGACAAAGGATACACTGCTGCCAGCGTCATCATTGATTCGCCGGTTGTTTTTGAAGATAGCGCACGGGATTCTGTGTGGAAGCCCCGGAACTATAAAGAACAATTTTACGGGGACACCCTTTTCAGGGAGGCCCTTGCCAAGTCCAGGAATGTGGTCACCATCAAAATTCTACAGGATATCGGTATCGATTATGTGATCAATTACGCCCGGAAACTGGGGATCACATCGGAGATCAGCCACGATTTGTCCATTGCTTTAGGCTCCTCAGGCGTATCCCTCCTTGAACTTGTCAATGCCTACTCTGTTTTTTCAAACCTGGGATATTTGATTGAACCGGTATTCATCACCAAAATATATGATCGGAACGGAACACTGCTGGAATCTTCCAAACTCGTCCGGACAAAAGTCATTGATATGGGCACGGCCTATATCATGACCAGTCTCATGGAAAGCGTGGTACAATCTGGAACCGGACAACGGGTAAAGGCCCTGAAACGGCCTGTGGCCGGAAAAACCGGCACCACCAACAATTTGTATGACGCCTGGTTTCTCGGGTATACGCCCCGGGACACCACAGGGGTCTGGGTGGGCCTGGACCAGGAAGGGTCCCTTGGCAAGGGAGAAACCGGCTCGCGGACAGCCAGTCCCATTTGGCTGGACTATATGCAAAACGCGCTGGAGGGCAAGCCGGCCCGCAGCTTTAATGTTCCCGAAGGCATCGTCTTTGCCAAAATAGATGCCAAAACCGGACTATTGCCCATTGAAGAGTCCAAGGAAACCCTTTTTGAATGCTTCAAGGAAGGGACGATTCCCACGGCCTACACCCCCAAACCCAACGCGATATCCGGGTCCGAAGATCTGTTCAAACAAGGCATGTAGGCTCCCGACCGATCATCCCCCGACAGGGCCCTGGCTTATGCTCACCTCTGCCGGCAAAAGGGTATCATCCCGCCCAATGGTAAAACATATCCCGGGATGGTCTTTCTCCAGTCTGGCCAGGGTGTGATTTTTATCCCCCCTGAGGCGGGACTCAAACCGGGGATGAACCCTGATCAGTATCTTGCTTGTCCCGGATGTGGCTTGAAATGCGCACAGCTTTTGGCACACCTGATCATAGAGCAGCTCAGACAAGACCAGATGGCCAAAAGCCGGATGCCAGGGCCCTGCCAAGACCTGGTCTCTATCCTCCATCATTTCCGATGCCTGAAGACCCATCCGAATGACCCTCACACGGGCCTGATCCAATATCGTGTACATTTTTTTCACCAGCAGGACCGCCTGGTCCAGGGCCAAAGGCGTATAACGGCCTTGCCGATACCATTGGGCCAAAGGGCTGCCTTCCAGAACCATCAGCGGATAAATCCTGGCCACATCCGGCCCAAGGGCGGCAATCTGCCGGGTGCTTTCCATCAGCTGGGATTCCGTATCCCCGGGAAGCCCTGCCATTACCTGGACTCCCACCGCTATCTTCCGTGCCTTTAACAGGGCAATGGCCTTACGGGTATGAAAACTGGCATGGCCCCGATGGGCCTGTCTCAATACGGAATCGGTCATGGACTGAACCCCCAGCTCAACCAGGCTGACCCCATAGGGCGCAATGAGATCAAGGATGTGCTCGGTAATGGTGTCCGGCCGTGTGGAACACCTTATACCATGGAGGGTCCCGTTCTCAATATAGGGGCGAACCCTTTCCAGAAGCCTGACAATATCCGGGTCCGGAAGGCCTAAAAAATTACCGCCGAAAAAGGCAAGCTCCACCCGGGAGCGATTGCCTTTATACGCCAGGTACTGACCGATTATGACATCAATTTCCTTTGGATCGGGCTGCTTTTCTTTTT
>JAHIVS010000031.1 GCA_018816605.1 Pseudomonadota bacterium | reverse complement strand
GGTCACTTCTGAATTCACCGCTCCTTACCATTTCTTCAAGATTCCGGTTGGTGGCAGATACCAGCCTGAAGTCGCTTTCTACTTCTGAATTTCCACCCACCGGTTTAAATCTTCTTTCCTGAAGGACCCGTAAAAATTTTTTTTGAATGTACGGCGGCAGTTCTCCGATTTCATCAAGAAACAATGTGCCCTTGTCCGCTTTTTTGATCAATCCTTCGCGGTTGGCATCCGCGCTGGTATAGGCGCCTTTAACATGACCGAATAAAACGGATTCGACCAGTTGCTCGGGCAGTGCCGCACAATCCACGACAATAAAATTGTTTTTTCTCCGGATGCTGTTTTTATGAATCGTGTGGGACAAAAGCTCTTTTCCTGTTCCGGTCGGGCCAGTCACAAGCACATTGACATCGCATTGTGCGCATTGAGCAGCCAGATTGAGGCGGGCAGTTATTTTGGGGCTGTTCCCGATAATTGAAGACCGGTCAAAAAAAGAAGCCGACGATGATTTCAACGCCCGTTTGGAAGATCGGAATTCGAGCGCCCGTTTTACGTTCAGTTTGATTTCATGTTCTGAAAATGGTTTTAAAAGATAATCCCAGGCATCATGCTCAATGGCCATCCTGGCACCCAGGGTATTCCCTTCAGCTGTGATGATAATAACTTCCGGTTCCGATGCCGATTGCTTTATTTCAGACAGCGCATCAAGTCCGTTGCCATCCGGAAGGTTGACATCAAGCAGCACAAGGTCCGGTTTGCCCCGGTCAACCATTGTCAACCCTTCAGAAAGCGATTCAGCAGCTAGAAGCGTGCAGTCAAACCCCTTAAGATACTCGGCCAGAAGCTGTCGTACCTGCTGATCATCGTCAATAATCAAAATCCCGGTCATCTGTTCTCCTTTAGTTCTTTCTTCTCAAGACATTTTCTTATCTCATCGGCAAGGTTTCTTTGGACAAACGGTTTCGACAAGTATCCCTTAATCCCTTTGGCTTTGGCCAATTCGGGGTTGATCGCGTCACTGTATCCGGTTGCAAGAATTATGGGGATCCCCGGTCTGATGCCAAGAATTTTTTCAGCCAGTTTGTCGCCTGTCATCTGCGGCATGGTCATGTCCGTAATAATCAGATCAAAGGAATCGGGCGCGTTTTGAAAGATATTGAAGGCTTCCAGGCTGCTGGACACCGCCGTAACCTGGTATCCGAAATATTCCAATGTCTTTTTATTAATGTCCACCAGGACTTCATCATCATCCACAAAAAGGATACATTCAGATCCGGTTGGGATTTCTAATTTCATTTGCTTTTCAGGCTTAGCCACTGATTTGCCGACCACAGGCAGCAGAATTCGGAAAGTGGTCAGGGTGCCGGGATTGCTTTTCACAAAGATATCCCCGTTCAGTTTCGTAACGATACCATGCACAACAGCTAGCCCCAGGCCGGTTCCCTCGCCTTTGGATTTCGTGGTATAATACGGCTCGAAAATTCTGTCCAGGAGATCATGGGGTATCCCCGGGCCGGTGTCGCTGATGGTAAGCTGAACATGAAACCCTGGTTTGAGGTACTGGCTTTCGCACAGATCCCCATGGCCGATGTCAACCTGCTGCAAGGTGATATCGATCTGTCCTCCTTTATCCCGCATGGCCTGGTAAGAATTGGTACAGATATTCATGACAACCTGATGAATCTGGGTTGGGTCTGCCAATACCATATCACAGTCATTTGAGATAGCCTGTCTGATTGAAATTGTAGAAGGGATGGATGATCTCAGCAGTTTTATGGTTTCCTTAACAATTAATTGGATGCGAAGGGGTTTGAGTTCTTGCTCGTCGTTCCGGCTGAACGCAAGGATCTGTGAAACCAGCTCCTTGGCACGATTGCTGGCTTTCATTACATGATCAAGTTTTTCTATATACTCCTTATGTTCCGACAGATCAGACATTGTCAATTGGGTATACCCGATAATGACAGACAGGATATTGTTAAAATCATGGGCAATACCTCCGGCAAGGGTGCCAAGGGATTCCATTTTTCTGGATTGATGCAGTTGTCTTTCAAGCTCTCTGTTTTTCACCTCAGCAATTTTCCGTTCGCTGATATTCCTTATGAGCGCAATCAGGCAGGTTTCCTGGTCGATGGATATTCCATCACAGGAAACTGAGACATCAAAGATCTCTCCACTCGCGCGTTTGCCTTTCATTTCAATACCCCGGACCGGTCGGCCCTGTTTGATGGACGACAATGTGGTCTTGACTATGGGATCATCAACCCATAAATCCAACTCCCGAATTCTTTTACCGATGCTGACGTCTCTTGAATGTTGAAACAATTGTGTAAAAGTGGTATTCACATCTAAAACGACACCATCTTCAAGGCGGAACAAAACGATGGCGTCGGGGCTGGATAAAAACATCTTGGAACATCGCTCCTCTGTGGCCTGCAATTGTTCTTCCGCCTGTTTCCTTGCGATAATATCCCACGCCATTTCAGCAAGGTCAACAACCAGATCAACATCATTTGAATCATAATCATAGGGTTTGTTGCCAATCCCAAAAACAGCGGTTATTCTGTCGTCATGAAATACCGGAACAACAAGCTCACGGATGATTTCGGGATGTCCTTGGGGCAAGGTTTTTCTTTCCTGCAGTGAGGGGTAATTGTTATGAACAACCGGCTGGCCCTTTCGAATGCAATCTGCCCAGACACCGGCTTCCTCAAGGGGAGCATGGCCTGAATGTCCTGTTGCGGTGCACCTCTCTTTTTTTTGGGTGTTGGTGGATCTGACCAGATAATTGATTATCGGCTTGTCCTTGTCCACAAAATGGAAAAAACCGATCCGGCTGTTTGTGAGCTTTTCGGTTTCATCCAAAAGAATCTGAACCAGTTCTTTGTTCGTGCAGGTGTTGGATCGTTTTGATAATTTCAACTGGATATCTTTCAACCGATCCTGTCGTTTTCTATTGGTTATGTCTCTGGAAAGTTCAATGAGCTGAACAATCTCTCCTTTGCCATCAAAAATTGGAGAGCAGGATATCTCAACAATGTGTTCGTGACCATTTTTATCAAAATGAATATGCTCGACCTGTAACGGTTTTTTAGTTTGAAGCACGGTTTGAAATGGACAAAGGTCCTCTTCACCGACACAGGGTATTGCCGATGCATGAAACGCCTGATGACATGTGATAACCTGTCCCGGGTCCTGTGCCTCCAGCATATCCCGTGCGGTTTTATTGGCCAGGGCAATGGTAAAATCCCTATTAATAACCATCAGGCTGTCCGATACACCATCAACAATTTTTTGAAGAAACAGATGATTGTTGTTAATTTTCTCTTCGTTTTTCTTTGGTGCGGAAACATCCGTATAAAGCGCTACGATTTCTCCCGAGGGCAGCTTAAACACCTCATTTTCCCTCCATCCCTCAACCCGGGCATCCTTATAAAATACGGAAGGATGTTTCTCCGGCTGTCCGCTTTTCCATACCCGCCTCAACGTATCCAAAAGGCCAAATTCGCCAATCCCCTGAAATATTTTTGTAACCGGCTGATCCATCACCTCTTTTTTGCTGATTTTTTCTATCTGTTCTGCAGCCGGATTAAAGTCCAAGATTAAAAAATCATTTCCATTGTCTATGGCTTTATAGATTACACCCCCAATACTCAAACTGAGAAAAATATTTTTAAATCGGGCCTCACTGGCTTTCAATAATTTTGTCCGGTCATCAACAATTTTTTCAAATCTCTTCAGATGCACCTGGTTTTGAAGGCAATTCCCAATCCGGGCAATCAGTTCAGCAACTGCAAAAGGCTTTGCGATAAGATCGTAGCATCCTGCTTTAAAGGCATCCTCTTTGTCATGCAGATCGGGAAGGGTGGCAATGATAATTACGGGAATCGTTTTTGTTGATGCCTGTTCTTTCAACTTTCGACAGATCCGGATTCCTAAGGCAGTCGGGTGATCCAAATCCGCAATGACGAGATCTCCCCCTAACCGGTCAATCCGTTCAAGGGCATGGTCATCCCAGCCAATATATGAAACATCATATTCCTGGTCAGATAATATATCTGATAGCAAAGATGTCGATTGATCATTACGGACGACAATTATTCTTTGATTGCTTCTGGCCATTCTGGAACCAAATTTTCTGGATTTAAAAAGCGCCCGCATGAACGGTCAGTTTCAAGTGTATGATGAACAAACCCTTTTATCTTTTCCAACATCTGCATGGTCCTTTTTAATTTGGAGAAATGGTGCACCGGTTTTGAGGATTGTTTTTTGATTGTAAGGCAAAAAACAATGATGTTCAATAGAATTTTGTTTTGATTCTCCATCGAAGGTGTCGCCAAACTTATCAGTGGAAAGGAACTGCCCCCTCAAGCCTTGAAGGCTGAAGTCCTATCAGCATCTGGATGTCAGATTGACCAGAGTGGGGCCTGACAACCAAATCCCTGGTCCCCAAACCAGGGACTGGCAAAGAGGTCTCTTTTTTTTGCCGGCCCCATGCGCTTCACCTCCGGGTCTTGAGTTTCAGGACATGGGGGATAAAAAGGCGTTCGGGCTCATATGAAAGCTTTGCCTGGCGCAGGCCTTTGATGCCCAGATCCTGCTCCCGGTTTATGTACACACATTTGTCCTGGAGATACTTTGCAGTTTCATGGTTGATCACCTGGGCAGCCCCCTTAAAGGCGGTATCAGATTTTTCAAACTGAATATTATAGGTATCATGGGTCAGGCGGCTGAAAACACAAAAGGCCACCAGCCTTTCGTTTACCCAAAGGCCCATGCCTTCAAATCCCAGGCAGTCAAAATTTTCAAAGGCTTTTTCAATGGCCGAAAATTCATCTTCAAGATCCTTTGATTTCTTTTTTCTAGTGTCCAGCAAATCACGGGCAAAATCACAGGCTATCTTGAGATCATCCCCTTTCAGGGGCCTGGATAACCCCGTGGGATTGTACCGGTTGAACTGGGCAATGAGGTTTCTTTTTTTGTGCAGTTTTATCCCGTTCAATTCCACCAGGCTGTCGACTCTGTAAATATATTCTGCATGGTCCCGCTCTTCCTGAATGGTATAAAACCGTTCAATCTCCGGGTGGGCCTCAATATAGTCTCCTGGAACAATACCGATACTCGGCTCGTGTCCCATGCCGACCAGATGGTGTGACAGGGATAGCAGTTCCTCAACGGTAAAATCTTCCCCCAAGGGCATGAACATGCAATTGTTGACACCGTCATAAATGATAAGCCTCCCCCTATGGGAAAACCAGGAATACTTGTAAACCTCCTGCCAGCAAAATAGATTTGTAAAATTAAATTCGCATGAAAGGGGGGAAAAGCGGTCAATAAACGATTGCACCAATTCCCGGTCCCCCAGTTTAAAAATGCCTGAACTTGGAAATGTTATGGATGGTTCCGTGTCACACTCAACGCCCTCACTTCTGGGTCGCATTGATTTCGTCCTTTAATTTTAACGGGACATGCCCTTCTAATTGTCGAAATCCAAGGTTTTCATAAAAAACCGTGGTTCCCGGTTCTGCTATCAGGCCTATCCAGTCCACACCGTGTGATTTTAACCCGGTGATCAGTGTTTGAATAATTTTTTTCCCAATGCCCCTGCCCCGATATTCTTTCAAAACAGCGACATCCTGAATATAAGCATCACTTACCAGATCGGAAAGGGCTCTTCCCATTCCGATCATCTTTTTATTTAAAAATGCACCCGCAAAAAGGGCTGAATTCCCCACGATATGATGTAAAAATTCAGGGGATTCTTCTTGGGAATACCACCCGGCATCCTTGTACAAGGCAGCAAGGACGTCCAGGGAAGCAGTTTTTATAAAGCGGATCTCAATTTCCGGCGTCAGCAGAGGGGTCATTTTCGGATCACCTTCCTGCCAAAAGTTTTTCAGCAAAACGGGGCAACACAAATGCAGCTTCATGTATCTTAGGGGTATAATATTTGAGCTGCTCCTGAAGGCTGTGGGAAATTTTGCGTGCCGGCCTTACCAGTTCCGGCCCCAAAGACCCCAAGCAGATCCCGATGCTTCCGCCCGGATATGTGGGCACATGAACATTGGCATAGGCCTGGACCGGAAACAATTCCCGGGTTATCCTGGCCAGGGTGACGACCCACTTCTGGTGCATGAAAATAGATTCTCCCTGGCAGGCGATAATGCCGCCGGGTTTTAGCGCCTTTTTCAGCCCCCCATAAAAGGATTCTTGGAACAGCGCTTCCCCCGGGCCGATAGGATCAGAGGAATCCACGATAATAACATCGTAGGCAGCATTTTTCCCATGAACAAAGGCATTGCCGTCACCGATATGCACCCGGACCCTGGGATCATCAAATCCGCAGGAAAGTTCAGGCAGAAATTGTTTTGATACGGCGATGACCTCTTGATCGATTTCACAAAAATCAATCTGCTCAACATTTTCGTGGCGGCCGATTTCCCTGAGAATCCCGCCGTCCCCCCCGCCGATGACCAGAATATTTTCGGGACAAGGGTGGGCGAAAAGGGGAAGGTGGCTCAACATTTCCTGGTAGGTGTATTCATCAAATTGTGTAAGCTGGATGATCCCGTCCAGCACCAGCATCCGGCCATGTTGCCGTGTTTCGTACAGATCGATCTGCTGAAACAGGCTCTTTTTGCTGTAAAGGGTCTTTGTAATTTCAAGGGAGAGGGAGATACCGGGCCACATGGGACAGATTTCGGAAAACCAGCGGTTTTTAATTTTATTTAAATTTTTCATATCTTCACTATCGTTAAATGCATACCCGGGCAATTGGGAATATCCCAATTGCCGGGCAATATAAGGTGTCGATTGAATTATTGCCGTAAGGCAATCTGCATTTTGTAATGATTGCCCTTGAAAAAGGACATGGCAAACTCTGCCACTTCACGGGGTTCGTAAAACTTGCTGGAAAAAATGTCCAGGTATGCGGCATTGGTGGCATTGGCAAAATGCCCTGAGATGAGCGAGGTTTCAATCTGCTGGGTCATGGAAAATCCCTCTTTTCTTTCATCTGTCCCCAAATGGACCACCCGGCAGTCGCCAAGCCGTTTCACTCCAATGCGCTCGCAAAGATCTGTGACAAATTTTTCAATCATATGGGCATCCCGGATGATATCGGCTCGGCATTCATAGATATCCACCGATGTTAATACCCCCCAGGGTTCTTTTTTATCATAGGCCATCTTCCAGGAAATCGGCAGTGTATTCCGGTCTTTCACCGTCTCAGAATTTGTTTTTGCTCCAGGGGAATGGGCAATAATCCCCCGGTTTTGATCCGAAGAAATCAACACCCGCCCTGATCCAAAGGATTCCTGCATGGACTGGATGGCAACATCCAGATTTATCTTATCTCCGCAGGTAAATATATCAACAGCGGCATAATCATGCTCCGGCCACGCATGTATGGTAAAATGGGACTCCGCAATGATAACCACCCCGCTCACGCCCTGGGGAACAAACTTATGAAAAGAAGAACTGATGATGGTGGCACCACTGTCATTGGCAGCCTTGAGCAAGGCGTTTTCCACGGTATCCTTACTCAGCAGCACATTGGCACCGCATTCATAGTATTCAATTGTAAGCTGTCTGCCCAGGGCAAAGACAGGATCCTGGGAATCAGCCGTAGGTTTAATATTTTTATCAAGCATTAATGCTATCTCCAAAATCAATAAAAATATCTTAATGCTATCCTGCCCCTTGAAGCCGGATAAGCTGAAGACGTATGGTTCTAAAAAAAGTTAAAAACCATTGAAAAACACCCAATGGTTTCCAAAGGTAAAATTAAAATATTTCCATAATGGAAATAAACCTTTGTTCCTCTGTCTTAAAAGGCATTGTCCTTTTCTGTAAACGGTTCATCATACTCGGGGCGTTAAACCTCACATATGGGTTCACCCGTAACTCATCCGCCAATGTTGAAACAACCAACCGGGGGTTATATTTTTGAAGATAAACCTTTATATCCGGATTATCTTCCTCTATGGCCGCGGCAACTTTCATGGATTCCATGACATAGTCGTGGCCGGCAAAAATCTTTGTTTCCAGGGGAAACGCCAGCAGAATTTTCAAGGACCTGAAAAATCCATTCAGATCTCCTGAAAAACAGTTTCCCACGGTGCCGTTGAACAGGGTATCCCCGGTCACCAAAAAATCACTTGCGCTAAAACAAAGGCTATCGTCTGTGTGGCCCGGAGTCTCCAGTATCTCAAGACTTCCGCCATCCAAGACAATAGCCTGGCCCGCCTTTACCTTGCGACAATCAATAAACTCTGCATCCGTGGTTTCCAGCAGCGCGGCGTTCCCGCAGGTATGGTCATGGTGAAAATGGGTGTTGGTCACATATTTGACTTTGATCCCATGTTCCCGGGCAAACCCTAGGATATCGGCAGGATTCCCGGCATCAATGGCAATACCCTGGTTGCCTGCAAAAACGAGGTATCCCAAATTGTCCGTTAAATATCTGAATTGTTTTATGAACATGGCAATCCTTTGCTAAAATGCCCGGATAATCCTTATCATTTCAATTTTTGTTTACCAGCACCATCCTTTCACGGGAATGATCTTCAATTGGCAATCTTGTTATTTACAGGATTTTACTTGAAAAATAAAGGGTTATTGTCCGTATAACCCCGATACCGATGAAAGCCAACATGTTTGCTTTGTTTTTCGATCAATAGCTGTCGATATCTTCATCAAAGTCAGTAGTATCTTCCGGGTCCTGATTGGGGTCCTCCTCAAACC
Organism: Pseudomonadota bacterium; assembly: GCA_018816605.1. Next base: position 10,040 of record JAHIVS010000031.1, on the reverse strand, counting down.
CGTCAATATAAATACCGGGTATGTCGTCATCCATGTCATCTTCGGAATAGTCGTCTTCTGAATAATCATTTTCAAAATCCATGTTCAGACCGTGCTCTTCAAATATCACCGCAACCGCATCTTTCAGGTTTCTTTCAAAACTCTCGGAATAGTCTCCGTCTGAATCCGGGAAAAACTCATAATCCTCTTCATGTTCTGCAATGAGATCGGACAAGTCCGATGCAACCGAACTCTGGGTATCGAATTCTTCCCCGTAGGAATCAAGTATTTCACTAAAAAGGTCATAGAGGCTAAAGGCATCCACAGCATCACTAATTGTCATTCTTTCAGCCATTTATCATCCCTCCTTTGCGAATAAAATCAATACACTGGCTCCCCCGGGTCTTTCCGGACTCCTAGGTTTTCCGTAAAGATCAATTGGTGCCACTTGACATAATGGCTTACACATTTTTGTACAATGATAATAACAAGTTTTTTGCTTGTCAATCGAGAGATTTTTTTTTTAAAATTTCGGCCCAGAATGTTCCGTTTAATGGACCGGAAGAGAGATGGTAAATTCCGTGAATTCCCCGGGTATCGAATCCACCCGGATAATGCCTTTGTGCTGTTTTACGGCTCTCTGGGCAATAAAAAGCCCAAGGCCTGTACCCTTGTTCCCCTTGTCAGAATAAAACAGGGAAAACACCTCTTCCTGAAAAGCCCTTGCAAGCCCCTTCCCATTGTCCCGGATTTTGAATTCGATCCGGGTGTCCGTCAAAAGGGCCTCTATTTTTATCTCCAGGTGTTTTTGGGTTTGTTTTACGGCAACACAGGCGTCAATGGCATTTTCAAGTATGGCCAGAAACGCGGGCAAAAGAACGTTCCTGTCCACAAATATTTGTGTGCCGGGATGTGGAATATTCAGGGTCAGAACAATACCGGCTTTTTTCATCTTTGGATCCAGGGTGGTGGTCAGTTCCTGGATAAAATCAAAAACATCCACGGATGAAATCTCCAGGGTCCGGTCCTTTGAATGGAAGAGAATATCCAGCACCATCCGCCGGACCATGGCAATTTTTTCCTTTACAATCTCCCAGCCGTCGGCCACAAGGTCGGTGTCCTTTTTTTCAATGCCCGTTGAAATCAGGTAGTCGCCGCCGTCAAGGCCGGTGAGAATCCCTTTAATTCCGTGGGAAATGGAGGATATATGAAGTCCCAGAGCCGCCAGGTGATCCTGGAGTTCATGGATCATGGTCACGTCGGTGGACATTTCCATGACATGTTCGATCTTTCCCGTCGGGCCTGTAACTGCAGAGGTCTGGACCAGAAAATTGCGGATACGCCCGTCCTTTAACCGCACATCCATTTCCGCCACATGGGATTTCCCGTCGGCAAAGGTCTTTTCCACTGGACAGCCGGAACAGGGACTGACACCTTCTTTATACACCTGATAACAGCAAAGGCCCTCCCTGTCTCCGAATTGTTCTTTGAACCGATTGTTGGATTCAATAATTTGAAACGCCCTGTTCTGGATGGTTATAAAAGAAGGGGATTCATTGAACAGCTGGATGTATCTTTTTTCAGAGGTTTCAAGCTTGAGGGTTTTTTCCTTGACCAGGCCTTCAAGATTTTTTGTGTACCGGGTTATCTGTTTCCGGTTTTCGATCCTGTCCCTGGCACGTTTCAATGCGATCTCAAGGATATCATTGTTAATGGGTTTGGTGATGAAATCCACGGCATCCATTTTAAGGCTGTCGATGGCAAGCCGAAGATCCCCGTGCCCGGTAATCATGATCACTTCAATGTCCGGAAATTGCCCTTTGATAAATTTGAGCAGCTCAATTCCGTCCATTCCGGGCATGCGGATATCGGTCAGAACAATATCCGGCAGCAGGGTTTTCACTATCTGTGATGCCACACGGCCATCCTTTGCCGTATGCACCTCATACCCCCCATCCGCAAGGCTGATACCAAGAACCGTGCGGATCCCTTCCTCGTCGTCAACCAGCAGAACCTTCATTGTCATGGGTCATCTATCCTGTTCAAGGGGATGCATTTTTTAATGACTTCCTTTAGATAATCCGTATCAGCCGATTTTTCAACATAGTATTTTGGAAAATCAATTTTTGTTTTCTGTTTCAGATTCAACATTTTCACATAATGGGCAAACGAATGGAAATCCACCCCTGAAAAAACAATCAAAGGAATCTTTCGGTATAAAGGATTAATCTTTAATTCCCGGTACACCAGGGCACCGCCCTTTTCCGGCATCATCACATCCAGAATGATCAAATCCGGGCGCAGGGTAGAAAGCACCGCCAGCCCCTCGACCCCGTTCCGGGTGAGTATGGGGTCAAACCCCAGGGATCTGACAACGGCCATGAGGTAAAAGCGCATATCCATTTCATCTTCCATTACCAGAACGGTCCGGGCACCTTTATCTGCCTTTTTTGTATCTTCCAAGGGGCTTACAATCTATCGGGCTTGTTGACACTGGCCACAGGACAGGCGGACCGCAGTACCACCTGCTCCATTGTGGAGCCCATGACGGCATCTTCCGTGTCCACTTCCCGGGTATGATGGGCCATGACAATAAGGTCTGCACTGGTCTCCCGGGCAAATTTGAGCAATTCCACATAGGGAACCCCCTCCCATACGGAAATTTCATAGTTATCAAAATTTTCCATCTGGGAAACATAGAGACGTTCCATTTTTGTTTTGGCTTCCTTAATATGGATTTCAATGGATTTTTGTCCCGGTGCAACACCTGCCTGGGTGGTCTCAATATTCAGGGCATGGAACAGGTGGAGCTTACAGCCGATGTGTTCGGCCATCTTATAGGCAAACTGGAAGGCAGACATGGATGCCTTTGAGAAATCAGTACCAAAGACAATCTGGTTGAAATACCAGAAACAGGTCTCACAGGGTCTGGAAATGATCAAAACCGGACACTTGGCCCACAGGGCGACCTTCTGCATGGTGGTTCCCACGATACCCCGAAACCTGGCGGCTGCCGGGTCATCCTGTCTGGCATGGGCACCCATGATGATGCAGTCCACCTCCTCTTTGCGGGCATACCGGAGAATCTCTGTGGACGGAATCCCCACAATTGTCTCATAGATCGGTTCCCCGTGTTTTTGAATCAGGGAATCATAGGTGGTTTTCATCTCTTCTTTGACCCACTCACAATAGTCCGGGCCCACCTGCTCTTTTTCCCCTGTCACATAATCTGTGACAAAGGCGCCGCTGCCATGGGAAGGCTCGGCAAACACATGGAAAAGGATGAGCTGGGATTGATATTTTTCTGCAAGTTCAAAGGCAATTTTTGCTGCTGCATCACAGGCAGGTGACGCATTGGTGGCAAAGAGTATTTTTTTAAACATAACTACCCCCTTATGGAACATTGTAACGGGTTAAAATTAAAAGACAATTCCCATGTAATCCCTTCTATCAGCTCAAAAAGAGAATAAAAGGTTTCATAGGTAAACATATCTTGCCCATCCCCAAAGATGATATGTTTCAAATCCCCCAGAATCAGTTCATGTTCCAATAAACTTTCCATCTGGAAAAATTTCAAGGCGCGGGTTTCATTCTCCTTTATTCCTTTCAGGCAATTGTATATCTGGATCGACGCTTTCCCTGGAAATCCTTTCATGGCAATGGTTTTATAAAACACCAGCCCCTCGATCTCATGGGCTTTGGCAAATTGTTTCTTGCCGGTTTTGGCCATGGCCAGCAAGGCGCCCAGCAATTGGGACAATTTTAGAAGTTCCGGATAATTTGCCACCAGATCAAAAAAGGAGGCCAGGGTGAATCCCGGTTCCAGAACAAGGGTGTGGGACAAAAAGGAAAAAACAATATCGGTGACAGGCTTGTCTCTTTTTAAAATAATGCCGTCTTTTGTCAGACAGATTTTTTCCATACTCACCGCCTTCCCGTTTCTACCGGCTGCAAAGGAATCTTTATGACAAATATGGAGCCCTGGCCTTTTCCGGTTTCAAACAGGATACGCCCCTCGTGTTCATCAATGATTTTTTTGGCGGTCATCAAACCAAAACCGGTTCCCCGGGTTCCCTTGGTGGTAATGAACTCCTTGAACAGGACCCCGCTGATAGTGTCATCCATTCCGTCTCCATTGTCCCGGACCCGGTAGACAATCCAGTTGGCCTGCTGTTCCACAAAAATATCCACTTGTTTGTCTGTCACGACTCCTGGGCCTTCGCTTTTTTCTTCACAGGCATCCAGGGCATTGGTGACCAGGGTGAAAATAACGGTATAAATGGCGTCACCATCCACCATGATGGACAATTCCTTATCCAGAGGATGGAGTGTGAGATTTATGTGCGTTTCCCTTGCCCTGGATGACAAAAGTTCGACCACCTCCAGTGCCGGATGGTTGGGATTGACCTGTTTGAGTTTGGGGCGGCTGGTTTTGGCATAGTTGAGCAGATCCAAGGACAGATTGGTGATCTTGTTAATATTGCCCTTCATCATTTCCCAGCCCTTTACCAGGTACTCCCTGTTTTCATTTTCAATGCCCTGTTCAAGGATAAAGGAAGACCCCTTGAGACCTCCGGCAATGTTTTTGATCACATGGGACATGCCGGCCACGGTCTGGCCGATGGTGGCAAGGCTTTGGGATTCGTCGATTTCCCTGTCTTTTTTTCGGATCACCTTCTCAAGGTCGTCCATGTAAGCTTTCATTCGCTGGTTGATGGACATCCGGTCCACGGCTTTTTTAACGGATAACTCCAACTCGCTGCTGTCAATGGGTTTTGTAATAAAATCGGCTGCCTCATACTGAAGGCTTTTCACGGCAAGGTCCATGTCCCCATGCCCTGTGATCATTATCACTTCCGTATCCGGACTGATCTGTTTAATCTGCTTTAAAAGGTCAATTCCACCAATGCCCGGCATTTTGATATCCGTAATCACAATATCCGGCTTTTGGGCCAAAAAGGTCTTAAACCCCGAATCCCCGTCAGCGGCCAGCACCACCTTGAACCCGGCATGGGTAAGGGTAATGTCCAAAACATTGCGGATTCCTTCCTCATCGTCCACCAGCAGGATGGTATATATTTTATGCATGTTTTCCATCTTGCCTCGCTTGGGTGCCGAACAGCAGAATAAAAGTGACCCCCCCGTCCTTATTGTTGTGTACAAAGATCTCGCCGCCAGACTCTTTTATGATGCCGTAGGAGATGGACAGGCCAAGGCCCGTTCCTTCCCCGATTTTCTTTGTGGTAAAAAAAGGCTCAAAAATCTTATCAATGTCGCTGCTGGAAATACCAAGGCCGGTATCCCTTATTTTCACCCGGATCTTATCGGCCTCCGTCCGGGTCGACAGCGTAATCTCCCGTTTATCGTTTTTCGGCGTGCTTGATCCGTTAAACTTGGCCACAATGGCATCCCTTGAATTGAGCAGCATATTGATGAAAACCTGTTCCAGGCGAACCGGATCCGCATTCAGCACCGGCAAGTCTTCGGAAAGATCCCAAATCACGGAAATTTCCCGCAGCTTGAGCTGCTGGCTGAAAATATCAAAGGCCCGTTTCAGGATGTCATTGATATTAACGGCTTCCTTTTTAAAGACAGATTTTCGGCCGAACAGGCGCATGTGGTTGGTGATTTTGGAGGCCCGGTCCACATGGGTTTCAATTTCATCGGACAAGGTCTTTAAAATGGCCCGGTCGATTTTTTGGTCTGTGCCCAGTTTCCGGGCAATAAAGCCCGAGGCGGTCTTGATGACCGACAACGGCTGGTTGAGCTCGTGGGCCACGCCCGTGGCCATTTCTCCCAGGGTGGCCATTTTGCCGGCCTGGATCAGCTGGTGCTCTGTTTCAACGGAATTGGTGATGTCGACTGCCGTGACAATGAGAACCTTTTTATCTGCAAAATCAGCTGGGCTGATCCAGATATTGGCATACAGATAATCTTCATTTTTTCTTAGGTTTACAATGCGTTCGTGGAAACAGACCGTGATATTGTTCTTGATGCGGTCAAATTCCTTGCTGCTGGGGAAAACAATGTCAAACCCCTTTCCCCTGAGCTCATCCCGGCCATATCCATAGACAGACAAGGCTGAATCATTGCAGTCCAGTATGGTCAGCCGGTCCTTGTCCAGAATAAACACAGGATTGGGAATATTTTTAAAAATAGCCTGGTATTTTTTTTCCGAAATCCTAACCTCTTCCTCCAGTTTTTTCCGGCGACTGATATCCAGACTCATCTCCATGGCTGCCACGATATTTCCGTTTTCATCCTTTAAAGGAGCGGTTTTTACAAACCAATGGGCGATGGATCCGTCCTTATTGATGCCCGATTCCTCACTGAAGTGGGATTTGCCGTCCAGAAAGGTTTTTTCAACCGGGCAGTTGAGACATTTGGCATCCAGATCCTTGTAGGCAGCATAGCAATAATCCCCATACTCGGGATTAAATTTGCGGGCAAACTCCTGGTTAAACTCAATCAGTTCATATTCTCTGTTCTGGACGGTAATGGTACAGGGCACCTGCTCAAACAAATGGCGGTATATGTCCTTTTGACGGTTCAGCTCCGTCTGCTTTTCATGGATTTCCATTCCCATATCATTGATGGCCATAGAGAGCTGTCCGATTTCGTCTCCTGGAGGAGAATCGTTTTTAAGGACTGCAAAATCCCCCTTTGCAATACTCCGGGTATCTGCGATCAACCGGTTGATGGGGTGGGTTACCCTGAAAAAGACGATGATACAGATGGTGGCGGCCAGGGTGCCGAAAAGATAGACGGCCGTCCAGACAAACATTTTCCTGCTCCGGGCAATCTCCTGTTTGACGGCTTTAAGGGATACCACCACATCCAGAGTGCCAAGCTTTTTGATGTCTGCCGGATGATAATGGCAGTCGGAAGCCGAACAGGAGGGCGCATTTAAAATAGGGTTGATCACCCCGAGCTTTAACTCACCCTCTTCGGACTCAAACATCCGTATCCGGTCTTTGATATCAATTTTCATGACCGGCGGTTCTTTGCTGTGACAAATATTGCAGGCAATGTCCTGTTTTTGTCCAAAGGTTCCAAGCTCTGCGCTTTCGTTTGAAAAGCGCACCTGGCCCTGGCTGTTGAATATGCGGATCTCTTCAATGTCATTGTAATCGGACATGGATTTCAAAATATCCTGCATATCCTCACTGGGACTGTGGAGCATGGCAAACCAGGTGAGTTTCAACACAGAATTACAGAACTTATCCACATCCGAAACTGCCTTGTCGATGAGAATGCGTTTCTGGTAGCCGGCACTATAATGGGACCAGATAAAAATAGTGGCAAAAAGAACCATACCCACAGGAATCAACAGCTTAAGGGTGAGGCCTTTTCTATGCATAATTTTTTTCAGCATACAGTTTGTCCCTATACTATTTATCAGGTGAACCTTCTGGTCCTTTTGTGAACAGCGCCCGGGATCCATGCTACCGCTTTGGGGTGTCCATAAAAACATAAGAATCCGCTAGATTGAATAGCAGAAACCATGCCATGGCAACCCGTTTGCAATTTTATCTATAATTACAATTGGTTAAATCTCAACCCGGGTTTTCAAGCGCCTTGGGGGCCTTTTTTATTCTGGAATATTCAAAAATGCCTTTGAACTATTCCAACATTTCGAAAAATTTATAATTCCCTCCCCGACCCGGGATATCTCCGGCAATTCTTGCGTTGTCTTCTCCGGACAGCGTTTCATTGCATCCGCTCCTTGGATAGGGAGTTACCTATCTGTCTGTAACCATGGTATATTTTTTAAAAACAGATTGAATGGCCTCTGGACGAAATTGAGAATCAGTGTGACACCATTTGACAATGCAGGGGATATGATCTGGATTTATTAGGAGTTGCGCCTATAATAACAGAGGGTTATGCAATAGACGCAAAAGGATACAATGGGTGTATCCTTTTGATATGGCAGCAGATCGTTTGCTTGGTTATTTTAAAACATCCCGAACGATCTTTAACAATTCTTTCTGGTCAAAGGGTTTTGTCAGGCTTGCAACCGCCTTGGGGATGGCGTATTCATTGCCGGACATCCCGCTGATGACAATGACCGGGATATTTTTTTTCGCCTTGTCCTGGGCAAGCTTGCTGAAAAACCGTGTTCCCCACTCGCCGGGCATTTCCAAATCCAGGGTGATCAAATCAAAGGAATCCGCGCTGACAAGGTCCCATGCCTGCCCGGCATTTTCCGCAACCGTCGGCGCATACCCGTTGTCTTTAAATAAATTGGTCAGATACTTTTGAATACTGACATCATCATCAATTATAAGAATTTTTTTCATTTTCTTCTCCATCACAGTTAACGCTAATTTGCCTGGGTTAGCTTTATTTGTTTAGGCAGAGGACAGGGCAACCGGCACGGAGGATCACCTGCTTAATCGTACTGCCCAATTCATGGGTTTGGGATCCGGGATTTTGGGAATCCTGTGCCATGACAATCAGGTCTGCATATTTCTCCCTGGCATACTTTACAATCTCCGTATAGGGATTGCCTTCCCAGACTTCAATTGAATAGGTCTTGATCCCGTCCATTTTGGCAGCATATTTTCCCCGGGAAAACCGAAGTTTTTCCCGGATGCGCCCTTCTATGGCATCCTGGTCAAAATTTTTGGAAGTGGGCGTCAAGCGCGTATTCTGGGCATGGAAAATATGGAGTTCGCAGGCGGTTTCCCTTGCCAGTTTACAAGAAAACTCAAAAGCGTTGTCCGATGAAGCTGAAAAATCAGTGGCAAAAACCACATTGGAAATGGAACCCCAGAAAGAGGCAGCCGCACGATTCACAATCAATACCGGGCAAAGGGATGCTTTTACCACTTTCTGAAACGTCGACCCCGCACTTTCAACCCTATTTTCAAGACTGGCTTCTCCGCCGGTGCTGACACCCATCACGAGAAGATCGGGTTTGTTACGGCCGATCTCCCCTAGAATTTCACTGTGGGGCTCGCCCAGGGCAATTTTGATTTCATGGCTTACGGCTTTGGGCAACTGGTCTGCATAATAGGCTTTGATTTTTTTCTTTTCATCCGCCTCTGACCGGGTGTCGCCCGGGATTGCGCCTTCGATGACATGAAAAATATTCATATGGGCCTTGTAAAGATCAGAGATGTTAAAGGCTACCCTGGCAGCCGGGTCACAGGCTTTTGTTGTGGATGTTGCAAATAATATTTTTTTAAACATATCGCCCCTCTACATACTGTTTATTAATCCATACCATTCTTATGGAGATTGTCAATCACCGAATAGCCCTGCTAGATTCGGTCTATCACCGAATTTCTCGGGACAGTGCAGATGGAGGCCACCTGTTTTGGATCAAATCCCATGCAAAGCGCCAACAGCTGATTATAGTCAAACACCGGGATATGATATTTATCCGTACCTTCTGCCTCGTTCAATTTTTTCTGGATATTGTCCAGATACATCAGACAGGTAATACAGGAAACAACAATGAAATCGGCCTTTGTTTCTTCAAGGATGGCATCCAGCTTGGATTTTACAAAGGCTGTGGCCTCTTTTGGCGTGCTTTTTGAAAACCCGCCGGCACCCCCGCAGCATTGAAGTTCACGGCTGTATGTGTCAACCGTTGCCCCCAGGGCCTCGGTCAAAACTCTCAAAGCCTTGGGCTGCCGGGGAGATTCTTCAAACCCGACGATTTCACTGGGAAAAAGGGTATGGCAGGGATATTGTACCACCCCGTGGAGACCCTCAAGATTCTTTTTGAGGGTCTGGGAAATCTTTTGGGCCCCCACTTCGTTATAGAGAATTTCAGATACATGGCGAACCTTTGTTTTGCATTCAAGCTTCCGGCCGGTCAGCTCTAAAAGTTCATTTACCCTTGCAAGCTTGACCTCATCATGGGCGAGGTGATCCCGGCCCATGCGCAAAGAGCTATAGCAGGAGCCGCACTGAACCATGATATCCAGTCCCTTGGCTTCTGCGATGGACAAATTCCACCCGCTGGAAGCAAGATAGGAATCATCATCCGTGGAAGGGAAGGCACCAAAGGCAGGACAACAGACATACCCTTCTGCATCGGCCAGATC
>JAHIVS010000285.1 GCA_018816605.1 Pseudomonadota bacterium | reverse complement strand
TCGCTTCCTGCCTTGCCTGTTCTTCTGGTTCAAATCTACGGGGATGTGGACGAGAGGACCCTCCAGCGTTCTGCCCGGATTTTGAAGGATGAACTCCAGGCCGATCCCAAGATTTCCAAGATTGATTCCTTTGGCAATAAGGAAAGGGAGATGCGTATTGAGGTGGATGCCGAGAGGCTCAAAGCCTATGGCATTTCCATCAATCAGGTTGCCGCCATTGTTGCAGATAATAAAACCCAGGCCGGGTTTGGCAGGCTAAAGAGCCAAGGCGGTAAAATTATTATCCGGTCCGATGTAAAGCTTGAATTTCACGATCAATTAATGGCCCTGCCCCTGATTACAAACAAGGACGGTGGTAAAATATTCCTAAGGGATGTGGCCAAAATTGTAGACGGGTATGCCTCTACCGATTCCAAAGCCCTTTACCAGGGACAAGAAACCGTGGGCATGATCCTTTATACGAGCAGCAAGGGGCATTTGATTGAAGTGAGCAATGCCGCCCACACGGTTGTTGAAAATTTAAAAAAACAGCTGCCTAAAGAAGTTTGTCTGGATATCTGGGCAGACCTGAGTATCTATATGAAAAACCGGCTGGCCCTCCTGCAGTCCAATGCCTGGCAGGGGTTGCTGATTGTGTTCGGGATACTGGCATTGTTCTTAAATATCAAACTGGCGTTCTGGGTTGCCCTGGGGATTCCTTTTTCCATTGCCGGTGCCGTGGCCCTCATGGGAGAATCCTTTTTAAACTACTCCCTGAATGATATTACAACATTCGGCATGATCCTTGTTCTGGGTCTTCTGGTGGACGATGCCATTGTCGTGGGGGAGAGCATCTACGAGGAAAGGCAGACCGGGGCTGATCGGATATCCGATCGAATAGAGGGGACCATAAAAGGCGTACACAAGGTGGCCGTGGCAACCATATTCGGTGCGCTGACCACGGTTGCGGCTTTTTTCCCCCTCATGCTCATCAAGAATGACTTTGGCAGAATTCTGGCCGGTTTTTCCATGGTGGTCTGCGTGGCCATTCTGTTTTCACTGGTGGAGAGCAAACTGATACTTCCGGCGCATCTGGCATCCATTTCCGTTCAATCCAAAAAGCCGAAAAATTTCATATTGCTGGGATTTTACACCCTCCAGCAAAAAGCCGCCAAAACCCTTGGGTTTTTCAATCACAAAATCTATGCACCGGTCTTGAACCACACCCTGAACCACCGATATACGGCCCTTGTCGTCTTTATAACCTTGGCCATTGTGGGGGGCTGGTTCATACGCATGGGGCATGTGAGAACCGTATTCTTCCCTGACATTCCCGGGGATGTGATTACGGTTAAGCTGGACATGGAAAAGGGCACCCCTGCCAAGATGGGGTATTGGAATGCCGATGTGATTGAGAAGGCAGCCACAGCGCTTAACACTTCATTGATGGCAAAATATAAGACAGACCTGCCGCCCATCCGAAAAATCATGTCTGCCGTGGATGATGTCGGCGGCATTGAGATTTATGCCGAGCTCCAGCCCCAGGAGAATAGAGTGGTTGAAACCCTGGAGCTCTTAAATATGTGGCGCCATGCAACCCAAGACCTGGAAGGGGTTCAGAGTCTTCAGTTTTCCGGCAATGCAGAAACCGGCGGCGGGTTTCTCCTGGAAGTGGCGTCGAGAAATGATTTTTCCCTGAAACAGGCTGTTGAACAACTGAAAAAAGGGCTGAAAGATATAGACGGGGTCCACGATATTCGGGATGACCTTAAGGCTGGGGAATCTGAAATAAAATTAACCCTCAAGGACGAGGCCCTGCACCTGGGGTTGACCCCGGCTGATCTTGCCGCCCAGGTGGGTACTGCCTACGGCGGATTTCAGATTGACAAGTTCCAGAAGGGCAATGATGAGGTAACACTCAAGGTTCTCTATGGCAGGGACAAGCGCAAATATATATACCAGCTGCTTGACACGGGCATCAGCCTTTCGGATGGATCCCTGGTCCCCCTGACAATGGTTGCAACCCTTGAGTCGAAACTGTCTTTGGGTTTTATCCACCGGAAAAACGGCAAACGGGTGGTGGAGATCAAGGCTTCTCTGGACAAGAAAAATCTGAGTGCGACAAAGGTTTTTGAGCAGCTACAGAAAAAGGTTATCCCCAAAATAGAGCAGGCATTTCCGGATGTTGCCATTACGGCCGGGGGGGAGCTGGAGGAGGAGGGAGAAGTCCGGGGCGGGCTTGTAAAGGCATTGATTCTCATTGTGCTGTTGATCTATGCCCTGCTTGCCGTACCGCTGAAGTCCTATTGGAAACCCTTTGTGATCATATCGGTAATTCCATTCGGGTTTGCAGGGGCTGTGACAGGCCATCTCATTGCAGGGGTTCCCTTGAGCGTGCTATCGTTTTTCGGTATGCTTGCCCTCACCGGTATCGTGGTAAACGACAGCCTGGTGATGCTGACCCGGTTCAACGATATCCTGAGCGAGGGCCAATCTCCGGAACAGGCCCTCCGGGCCACAGGCACCAGCAGGTTCCGGGCCATATTCCTCACCACGGCGACCACTGTCTGCGGGTTGATGCCCCTGCTCTCCGAGACATCGGAGCAGGCCCAGTATTTAATCCCCGCCGCAGTGTCCCTGGCCTATGGCGAATTGTTTGCAACCGTCATCACCCTGCTGCTGATCCCGGTGCTCATGAACATTGCATATGACATTCAGAAAATATTTAAACGGTTTTGTCCATTTTCAAAAGAGCGCCTTGAATAAGGGGCGTTTGATCCGTCCGACGTTTCCTGGGCCATGATCATGCCGGTTTCAGGCCTTACAGCTCAGCGGATGTCCACCCGTTCGATCCGCGTCTTGGGCGCAGCTTCCAAATCCTTTGGATCTGCACTGCCCAGCAGTCCTATCCAGGCTTTCCGATATTTTTTGGCTGCAATGGCATGACCCCGCGCATGGGTAAAATTATGGAGAAAAGAATCCTTTCCCATGGAATCCTTTTCTTTTAATTGGGCCAGCGATATATTGGAGACCCCATTTGCCGGATGTACGATGGGAACAATGACATCATACCCCAACAGGAACGACTTAATTGCGATCCCTTTTTTTTCTGCAAGGGCAAGATGACGGGGCAGCAGATCAGATGAAGACATTGCGATATCACATGAGCCTGTCATAAGTGCATCCATCCCGCTGATGGATCCAGGGGCGGTGATTCTGATCTCCAGATCATTTTTTGTCTGAAATTGGGTTGCAATGGTTTTCATAAAAGGCTCAATTGTTGTTGAACCACTGATATGGAGCGCTTTTCCCCTTTTTTCAGGGTAAAAGGAAAACGCAACAAAAAGAGAAATTGCCAGGCAGATGGTTGAAAACCCCATTATTTTATACATACGTCCTCCAGCTTAAACTTTGGATTGTCAGGTCAGGCCTCCATGTAGTTAAAGTATGATAAAAAGAATGCACAATTTTTATTAGGATCAGATTAGGATTGTGTTCGCCTTGAACCGGGGCCATGGCAAATTGAAAATTCAATGCACCGGGCATTGGATACAATATTCCGGGAAGATGGGAGCAGGCCAGGAAAAGGATTCTCCCCTGCAACCTTGACACAGAATGCGGGTCAGTATATTATACAGACCTTGCCAGCGGAGTATCATAAAATCCCGGGAATTTAACGACCAGACACAATAAACCAGACGAGGGCAACGGGCTCGTGGGAGGTATCCGCCCCAGTCTTGGATATTCGCCAATCCGTGTGCCGATTTTTCCCAGGCAGATCTGATGGCTAAAACCCTGGCCCCTGCGAGGGCAGACCATAACCTGAAGGAAGAACCTGTTTTGCATTGCGGTCGAAGACAATGGGACTGAACCCAATATCGTGTGATATGGCGGCCCGGTCGAAGAGTGACGGCAATGGCGTTGGAAAAGGACGGTAAGCGGTTGAAGATGAAAAAAGGTAGCAGGATGGTATTTTTAAGGCTTTATTTTAAAAGGATTTTTTGGGTGGCGGTGGTTCTGGCAGGCATTGCCCAGGCACCACCGGTTGCAGCCCAGGATTTTGAGTTTAACGCCGCCTGGGAGCAGGTGCGCCAGAAAAGCCATGTCTTGAAGTCGGAACAGGCCAATATGGATCAGGCGGCCCACCAGCAAAGCGCCGCCCGGGATTTGTATCTGCCCCAGATTACGCTTTCCGCAGGCTATCTTTGCCTTGATGAGGACATCACCCTGGGTCCGGATGCCCTATTTGACAGCATGCCGGCCGGTACCCAGGCCGGGTCTGTTTTTTACGGCCTGCTGCAACGCTATCACATACCACCCGGACAGGCATCTGCCGGACTCACCTCAACCATCAGTGAAAGAAATATCGGCACCAGCTCGGTGAACCTTCTATGGCCGGTATATACGGGCGGCCGTATCACCGCTGCCCAAAAGATCGCCAACGCCTTGGTTGATGAAGCGCAACAGCAACATGAATTAAAGATTGACGGTCAGTTTGAGACGCTTTGCCAGCGGTATTTCGGTGTTGTTCTGACCGGGCAGATACTTGCCGCCCGCATCGAAGCGGAAGAGAGTCTGAAATTGCATTTTGAGCATGCCGGTCTTTTGGTAAAAAACGGGCAGATTGCCGAGGTTGAGAGACTTCAGGCAGAAGCCTCCCATGACAGGGCAAGGGTGGACAGGCAAAAGACAGCCAGTGATCTGGATATTACCCAGGCCGCTTTGACCCGGTTTTTGCAGGAAGAGACCACGGTCCGTCCAACCACAGGACTTTTTGTTAATCCCAGGCTTCCCTTGCTTGAAACCATTACAAAAAAAACCCTTACCGGGTATGCCGGACTTGCCATTCTGGATGCAAAGGAAAAAATGGCCACAGGACGTATGAAGGTCGAAGAGGGCAAATATTATCCAGAGGTAGCCCTGGTGGGAAATTACAACCTTTATGAAGAAAAATCCCTTGCCGCAGACCTGATGCCGGATTGGGTTGCCGGCATCTCTGTCAGCCTTCCCCTGATAGATCGCTCCGGCCGCAGCGGCAAGGTCAAGGCGGCCAAAAGCCAGATTGCACAGGTTGCGGCCCTGCGCCGCCAGGCCCGCCAGGATCTTGTCCTTGTTGTGGAAAAGACCTATGGCCGTATTGAACAGGCCATTGCCGAGCATGGCGGCCTGGCTTCGAGTCTGCAACTGGCTGAAAAGACCGTGGAGCTGAGGGAAAAGGCATTCGCCCAGGGGCTTTCCACCTCCCTCGACGTGGTGGATGCAAGGCTTTATGTTGCCGGCGTTAAAATCCAGCGGGCCCATGCCGCCTATACCTATGTCATGGAATTGGCAAAACTTTTGGCCATCAGCGGTCAGATCAATGAATTTACCCAATATTATCAAGCGAGTACACTAAAGGATTAAACCATGCGATTCATCAAAACATCGGCCCTGGTCCTGTTTGGTACAGCCACGGTGGGATGGCTTTGTTACAACTTCTGGCTGGCATAC
>JAHIVS010000284.1 GCA_018816605.1 Pseudomonadota bacterium | reverse complement strand
CGCCGATGTCGTGGAGCTTGGCGCAATGACCCAAAAAGAAAGACAGATGGCATTGGACGTGAATAATTCGGTCTGGGTGACAAAGGCGCAATATCCGGATCTGCTGAACCGCACGGGATTTGAACTTATAGAAAGCCTTGATATTACCCGGGAGGTTCTGGGCTGCCTTGAACCCAAACTTGTGGAAGCCGTTAACACCCATAAAGATGCCCTGGCTCAAATAGGGGATGATGATTTTTTAGACAATTTCTTATTTATGGTAAGCGAAGTAAGAAGAACCAGCGGATATCTCATTGTAAAAGCAAAAAAAATAGAACCATGATACCGGAAAAAGACCTCAACATCACGGCTGCCTCCCTTGGAAGTCCTTCATTTAAACGGGAATTTAACCTTTGTTATGCCTATGCCGCCGGCGGCATGTACATGGGAATTGCCGCAAAGGAACTGGTTGTAAAAATGGCAAAGGCAGGCATGCTGGGTTTTTTCGGATCAGGCGGATTGGAAATAAAGGTCATAGAAGATGCCCTTCTTTACCTGAAAAGCCAATTGACACAAGGCCAGTCCTTTGGCATCAATTTTTTATGCAATCACCTTGAAGCCCCCCTCATGGAGCTGCTGCTGAAACATGAAATAAGAACCATAGAAGCTGCCGCTTTCATCCAGATGACCCCCTCGCTTGTAAAATACCGGCTCAAAGGGCTTGAACCGGGCCCTGACGGAACCATTCTGGCAAAAAACAAGATCATTGCCAAAATATCCAGGCCCGAGGTTGCCAGGCTTTTTCTAAGCCCTGCCCCTGAACAGATCGTAACCAGACTTCTGGAAGAAAACCAGATCACCCAACTCCAGGCAAACTTGTCTGAAAGCATTTCCATGGCCGATCATTTATGCGTTGAAGCCGATTCTGGCGGACATACCGACCAGGGGGTGGCCTATACCCTGATGCCGGCAATGATAGGGGTCCGCAACGAAATGGCCGGCCTGTTCCCCTGGAATAAAAAGATCTGTATCGGCGCTGCCGGCGGAATCGGAACCCCGGAAGCAGCAGCGGCCGCCTTCATTCTGGGGGCTGACTTTATTCTTACCGGCTCCATTAACCAGTGCACCATTGAATCCGGTGCCAGCGACAGCGTAAAGGAGATGCTCCAGGACATCAATGTCCAGGACACGGCCTATGCCCCGGCAGGGGATATGTTTGAAACCGGTGCAAAGGTTCAGGTATTGAAGAAAGGGGTTTTCTTTCCGGCAAGGGCCAATAAGCTCTACTCCCTGTACCGGCTGTTTCCTTCACTGGATGCCCTGGATGAAATCACAAAAACCCAGCTTGAAGAAAAATATTTCAAGAAAAGCTTTGATGATGTATATGAAGAGATCAGACAATTTCATCCCCAGGCCCAGATTATAGAGGCGGACAAAGATCCCAGACACAAAATGGCCCTGGTGTTCCGCTGGTATTTCGGCCACAGCACCCGGCTTGCCCTTGACGGGGATAAAAACCGGAAAGTGGATTTTCAGGTGCAATGCGGCCCTGCCCTGGGCGCCTTCAACCAATGGGTCAAGGGTACCCCCCTTGAGGATTGGAGAAACCGGCATGTGGATGATATCGGCATAAAAATAATGGAAGAAACAGCACAGCTTCTTAACCGGCGCTTTTCCTGCCTTTGTGCCTGAAAAAAAAACAAAAAAACTTCGGGCAAAAATTAAACATGGTTGCCGGTCATAGGGGAGAAAAAGATAAAAACATGGTTGCTGAAATTTCACAGGATCTGCTGCATTCAAAAACAATGATTCATATCAGAAAACTGCTGGCCTTGATCCTTGACCGGCCCGCAGAAGCTGTGGATGCCCATGCCCCCATGGAAACCTATGGTATCCGGCCCATTATGGAATTAACCCGGCAATTGGAAGCCTTTCTGGGGTGGCTGCCCAAAACCCTGTTTTTTGAATACCAGGACCTTGATGAACTGGCAGGCTATCTGGCTGCCTGTTTTCCGGACAAGGTCATACAGATGCTGGGAATGACAAAAACCCGGGTGATTGAAGAGGATGCCGGGGCCTGCTCCAGGGACCTTTCTCCGGACAGATCTTTTGTACAAAAAAAACCCTTTGATATCGCCATCGTAGGCCTTGCCGGACGCT
>JAHIVS010000283.1 GCA_018816605.1 Pseudomonadota bacterium | reverse complement strand
TGTCTTCTGCCTGAATCCATGATGGACACCACGGGCTACACCACCCAATGGTGCACCAACGGGGAGATGGCCAAGGTGGTGGAAACCCATCCGGACCGCTTCATGCTCCAGCCCAACGTCTCCCCTATCAAGCACAAGGGTCTGAAAAACACCATCTGGGAGCTGGAATACTGGGTCAAGGAAAAGGGGGCAAAAATTTTCAAGTTCTATCCGCCGGAAGACACCTATATCAACGACCCTGACCTATGGCCCTTCTATAAAAGGGCCGAAGAGCTGGATATCGTCCTGGATATCCATACCGGCTTCTGCTGGGTCCCGCCCGGAAAAAGCAAGTACGCCCTTCCCATCTATCTGGACGATGTGGCCCGGGATTTTCCGGGTCTTAAAATCAATGCCTTTCACATGGGCTACCCCTATTGCGACGACCTCAACATGGTGGCCATGGGGCATCCGAACGTCTATGTCTGCCTCAGCCTCCTGGTGCCCTGGGCCATCACCTCGCCGGGGAACTTTGCCCGGATCATCGGGGAGGCGCTGCGCTGGGTGGGGCCGGACAAGATCACCTGGGGCTCTGACTATGCCGGGTTCTCGGCTCAGATTCTGGCTGCGGTCAAGGGTATGGAAGACTTCCAGATCCCTGAAGAGATGCAAAAGCTCTACGGATATCCCGCCATCACCGACCAGGACCGGGCCAAGATTTTTGGCGGCAACCTGGGGCGGCTGTTGGGCATGGACACCACCCTACGGCGGATCAGCGATTCCACCCAATACAGCAGGACAGAGAATTCATTTTAACTTCCAAGGAGGCCTTCCATGAGCTTTGACAAACTTTTTGAACCTGTACCGCTGGGTGATATCACCCTTAAAAACCGTATCGCCATGTCCCCCATGAACATGGGCTATACCGGACCCAACGGCTATCACAGCGACCAGAACATGGCTTGGTACGCCATGCGGGCCAGGGGAGGCTTTGGCCTGATCATTACGGAATGCGTGGTCATGAATCCCCACCGCTGGGGGGGCCAGGAATCCCTGAACCCCTCTCTGCTCATTGACGAGCGCTACTACCGCTTCCACAGCGAAATGACGGCACTGCTCCACCATTTCAACGACTGTAAAGTCTGCATCCAGCTCAGCCCGGGCTGGGGCCGCCAGGGCCATCCCCATGCCGAATCTCGGGACTGCCCGGCCGGTGCCCCGTCCGCCATCCCCCTGCAGGTGGATTTGCGGCATTTGAACAAGGGATGGGAAAAACAAATCAAGCGTCTGTCCCCGGAAATGGCGGAACTGATCCCGGATTTTGATCTGCTGCGGCAAATGGACGATGCAACCTACGCATCCATGACGGAGACGCTCATGGCCTTTGTGGCGGAAAAGATGCCGGAGATGCTTCACATCATGTGCGGAGACACTCCCAGGGAGCTGACCATCCCCGAGATCGTGGACCTGGAGGACCGGTTCGCCGTCCAGGCCCAGGCCGCCTTTAAGCTGGGATATGATGCCCTGGAGGTCCATGCGCCCCACGGCTATCTCATGCACCAGTTCCTCTCCCCCCGGTCCAACCGCCGCCACGATATCTACGGCGGCTCCCTGGAAAACCGGGCCCGCTTCCTTACCAATACCCTCATGAAAACCCGTGAAAAGATCGGTCTGGACAAGCCGTTGGGTGTGCGGCTCTCTGGCGATGAACTCATGCCCGGAGGCCTCACCAACGGGGAGGCGGTCCAGGTGGTGGCCCTCTGCCGCAGGGCCGGGGCCAATTTCTTTAACATCTCCCAGGGCTCCTACGAAAATCCCGGGGCGGCCTTTGCCCCGGACGGTGAAAATGAATTCACCCGGTGGGCACCGGGTTTCAAGGAGGCTTCCCAGGAATTACCCGTGATCACCCCCAACTTCATCCATCCTGAAACCGCCCTGAAGGCAGTGGAATCCAAGCAGACCGATATCATTTCATTAGGCCGTCAGGCCATTGCGGATCCCTTCTGGCCGGCCAAGGTGAGGGAAGGAAGGATAGACGACATTGTCCGGTGCGCCCGCTGCCAGCGCTGCTATATGGATCTCATGACCGCCAACTGGGCCAGGTGCAGCGTGAACCCCCTGGTGGGCAAGGAAAAATTCTATCCGGAACTCTTCCTGGATACCCCCAGACTGCAGAAAAAGATCGCCTTGTTCAAAAAAAAGGCCCAGGGTTTGCCCCAGATCTAAGGGGACAAGGCCCGGGCTTTATACGCCGAGCACGAACTTAAGGCCGGAACCCCTCCTTGGACGTTTACGGGCCTGCCGGGATTAAGGACATCCTGTAGGGGTTCAAGGACATCGATGCCTTGGGGTCTCTTTTCACCTTTAAGGGAAAGCCAGAATTTGGGGCAGGCAAAAAGCCGGTGATATTTCTCATGAATCATCATTTGCCGGAGCCGGTGATGTGGGAAAATGATTTTCGATACCGACTGTTGACACCAAGGGGGAACGTTTATAGAATCCGCCATTCCAGTATAGAATTAAATGCACTTCCAATGCGCTTGGACTTGGCTGGTAAGTGAATTTTAACCGCTGAACCAAAGGATAGAGATGAGCATATCCCAGACCATATTGGCCTCACATCTAAAACCTTTCCTGCTTTACCTCAGGGACCAAGAGACAAATCCCTCGGCCATCCTGTCTTCCGCTGACCTTGATCCGCACCAGTTTAATTGCCCCAAGCAACGGCTGAGCCACCAAAAGATACACGAAATGTTTAAGGCCGCCATGGCCATCACAGGTGATGGCCACTTGGGCCTGCACATCGGAGAGTACTATTCCGTGGACAGCATGAACGTTATTGGGCAGATCGTAATGAACTGCCGCACCGCAAGGGAGGTTCATGAAAAAATTGTCCGGTACGGAGATATCCTCCGCAACGGAGACGGATCTATCATCACCGAAACAGATACCGGGCTTGCCGTTATTGAATACACCACTGACTATCCCCATGCCTCAACCCTTGCCCAAGTCGTCGAATGCATGATCAGTGCATGGATCAGCGTCATGACAAAACTGACCGGCGCGCCTATCCGGCCCGTTGAAATCTGTTTCCGGCACCAGGCTCCAGAGGATATCCGTGAACATGAAAGGATTTTTAGCGCGCCGGTGCGGTTCGGCCAGACCTGGAACGCCGCAGTGATCGAATCCGCCTATCTGGATATTCCGATTCCCTATCCAAACCCGGAACTGCTGGAAATTTTAGAGGCCTATGCAGGCAAGGTGCTGACCAGGATCCGGGATGACAAACCGTTCACAAAAGAAACAAGCCGCTTTATCACCAGCAGCCTTCCATCTGCCATCCCCAAAATAGAAGCGGCTGCCACCCACTTTTACATGAGCCTGAGAAGTTTCCAGCGGGCCCTGGAAAAAGAGGAAACCACCTACCGAAAACTGGTGGACCAGGTCATCCGGTCCCTGGCCGCCTCCTATCTGTCTCGGGAAAGTGTCTCCATCGGTGAAATCGCATTCTTGCTGGGGTTTTCAGACGTCAGCACCTTTCACCGCTCCTTTAAACGGATGACCGGCCATACGCCAGCCCAGTACCGGACCGGGAACAGAACGCCCATGGCTTAAATGATGCACAGCCCATCATCGCCCCTGACGATGGGAACCTGCGCCGTCAATTCACTGAGATTGTTGATCCTCATAATCTGCATGGCGATCATCTTGGTCTGCCGCCCTCCAATTTGCCCCAGCGCCTCTGTAAGGCTTTGAAAGCCTAAACCCATATTGGCATGAAGTGCAAATGGATTGGCATGGGCGACGATTGATCCTAAATGAGAAAAACCATATAAAATTGCTGTTCGGAGCACGGTCACCCCTCCACCCTTTCTTTGGGCGGCCGTAATTAATGCAATCATTAAGCTGAGGACGGATTCATGGGACATTTGGGCGGAAAAGAGGTGTACAAAAAACTGTGGAAAAAACTGGATAATTTACCCTACCGGGTCAACTATACCCGAACCTTTCATGAAATTCTTGAGAGGCTCTATACCCGGGAGGAAGCAGATGTTGCCGTAAAAATGCCCTATGTATTGTCCCCCCTTGACGCCGTTGCCCGGGCCACAGGATACGACCCAGAACCCCTTAAGGGTATTCTTGAATCCATGTGCGGCAAAGGACTGGTGATTGATCTGTGGGTTCAGAACCAATATCACTACCTTTTATCGCCTCTAATAGTAGGGATTTTCGAATTTACCATGATGAGAACCGGAAAAGATGCAGATCCCTCTATCATGGCGAACCTTTTCGAGACCTATATGCGCGAAGACGGGTACCATGGGGCAAACTATAAGGACAGCGGACGGTTCGGTCCAATCCGCACCTTCCCCCACACCTCAACCCTGTCCCCGGCAGAGTATACCCAAATCCTGGATTATGAAAAAGCCGAGGAGATGATACGCCGATCAGAAAAATACGCCATCGGCCTGTGTTCCTGCCGGCATGAAAAATACCACCTGGGTCAAAAAAAATGCGACGTTCCGCTGGAATCCTGCGTTTCCCTGTCCTTTGGCGCGGATTTCCTCATCCGCCGAAATTTGGGCCGGGAGGTGACCCTGTCCGCTATGCTGGAGCACATGGAGATGGCCAAAGAAAAAAGGCTGGTGATCAGTGGGGACAACGTCCAGAACAATGTGACCTTTTTATGCCTCTGCTGCGGATGCTGCTGCAATCTTCTCAGGGGGATCAGTGTTCTGGGGTATCCCCACACCGTGGTCACCTCCAACTATATCGCAGATGTGGACCCGGATCTGTGCAACAGCTGCGGTCAGTGCGCCAGGATCTGTCCCATCAGCGCCATTGCTATGACAGCCGGCGGAAATCACCAAGCATCGGGCAAGCCCCGGCTTGTTCCCACGGTTGATCCGGATCGTTGCATCGGCTGCGGTGTCTGCGCCCTGGAATGCAGCAAAACCCGGGCCCTGAAGCTGACCCGACGGCCCAACCGCGTCATTCATCCTGAAACCACATTTGAAAGAATCATTCTCCAGAGCCTGGAGCGGGGCACCCTTGCCAACCAGATCTTTGATACCCCACAATCCCTGTCCGGAAAAATGATAAAGTCCTTTGTCGGCGGTTTCCTCAGGCTGGAGCCGGTTAAGCAGGCCCTGGCCGGGGATATGTTGAGGTCTTCATTTCTTTCGGCGATGCGGGCCGGGGTCAAACAGCAGGGCAAGGAATGGCTCACCAAAATATAGCTTTAATCATCACCAACTATTTACCCAAAGGAGGAAAACATGTTCAAACCTGAAGTTTACAAAGGGACAGGGAAATTCGGCGTTTTTTTAAGGCTCCTATTCAAGGCCTGGAGCGAGGACGGTAATCTGGGGATCATCGACGAAGTGGTTCACAATGATTTTGTGATCACCAACCCGCCTTTTGGGGATATGATCCATGGCCCTGAAGAATATAAAATGGCCATTGCCCAGTGCCGGAGTTCTTTCCCGGATATGCAGATGTGGGCCGAGAGAATCATCTGGGACGATTCCAGACAGACCGGGGTTGCCCGGTTCAAATGGACCGGGACCCACAAAAAAGATTCTTTGTTATTTCCCTTTCCGCCCAGCGGTAACAAGATCGACGCCATCGGCATGGCCATGATACGGATGGAGGGTACTCAGATGATCCGGGAATGGGGATTTGACGACCACCTGGGCAATTTCATGCAGATGAACGTCATCCCGGCCATGGACCTGGCAGTGGTAAAACGTAAATAAGTCTGACATCCAGACCGGAAGCGGCCTGATTCTCCATGCTCCGTTGAACCGGAACCGATCCTGATCCGGTGGCCTGCTATTGACCCTCTGTTTCCATGTGACAGGATACCGCTTCCCATTCCGCGGCCAGGCCTTTACCCGCATGGCCTGGCCTGCGGATTTACCGCACCGGACACCCGCACATCATTCACGAAAAAGGAGAGTATTATGAAGAGAATCGCCACCATTATGATTTTTATTGGTTTCGTCTGGGTCCATCCCGCTTTTTCCGCTCCTAGATTTTACAACTACATGGGCAGTGCCGAAGGGTTTCGGACCTTGAACCGCAACGCATCCACAGAAAGTGATGCGGTATTTTACAATCCAGCAGGCACGGTCCTGATGGAAGACGGTCTGTACATTCATTTTTCCAATCAAACCGCAGTGCTGCTCAAAAAAGTCGAGGATAGCACCCACCTCGGAGATATGGGGCCTTTTCCCGATCTGCAGCCCAGCTATAAATGCCAAGCCACGGCCATGGCCATTCCCTATCTCTACTTGACCTACAAAAAAGAAAACTATTCGATTTTCGGTGGGGTTTTCCCCATCGGCGGTACGGGTACCGGCAAGTTTGACGACGGAATTCCCTCCTTAGAATTTCTGGCAGTCGGAGCCGCGGCAGGAAGGCTGGGCACCAGGTTAACCCCGGGAGATCCGGGATCGACAGCCACCGGCATCCATAAGGTGCACAGTTCCATCGAAGCCATGACCGCCTATTTTGCCGCCATGGCCGGCGGTGCAATTGCAGTTACCGACAAGGTATCAGTGGCAGCAGGTTACTATTTACTCGGTGCCGGAAGCGACGCAGAGATTAAAATTCGGCAGGACCTGACAACCGCAGCCAATGGTTTTCAAAGCATTAATATGGAATCGGATTTCGAACAGAAAGGATCCGGGGTCGGTGTCATGGTCGGGATGGACATTCGGCCGAACCAGGACTGGAATATCGGAATGAAGTTTGAATACTTTGATAAGATGGAACTCGAATATCACACCAAACGGGATGACCTTGGGCTATTCCCGGACGGAAAGGAAATCAAGCAGACCCTTCCCATGAATTTTAATCTCGGGGTCTCCCATCAGCTGACGGATCGGCTTAAGCTTGAAAGCTCCTTCAACTATTCCTTTGATTCCGAAACCGATTGGGACGGGCAGGAGGAAAACATGGAAAACGGATGGTCCATAGGGCTGGCAGCGGAGTATGCGATTAATCCGGATCTGATCGTCAGTGCGGGCTATCTGTTTGCCAGCGCGCCCTATACCAGAGCGTCCGTGTCAGACCTCGATTACGATCTGGATACCCATTGTTTTGCCACTGGGGCCTCATATCGCATCTCCCCAAAGCTCAGGGGGACTATTGGGGTTACCTATTCAAGGGGTCTTGAGGCGCAGGGGATGCCAAATCACATGAACGGCGTTCAGACGTACAATCAATCTTACCTGGCCCTGAGTATCGGATTCACCTATAGGTTTTTCCTATGATCACAAATTACGGCTGGATTGAATGATGCCAGCGGCCAAAAAATGAAATACTAAGGGTTTGCCCGATTTACACGTCTGATCTTTCAACATATCTGATTTTAAGACGTAAAAACGAGGTTCTATAATTTTCATTTTGGGGCACCTCGGCTGTTTTTACAAGATTAACGTTAAAGGCCTGGATGACCGCCATGCCTTTATCACCCTCTGCAGTATTCAGGTATTTATCCAAATTACATGGTGCCCAGCAGGAAAAGATCCGACACGGCCAGATACCAGCACGATCTTTTAAAGTACTGCGGAAAAGGTGAAAATGATCGTTTCGGCAAGATAGAATTTGCAATAGGGTGTAATGGAAGAAAGGCCTCTGCCCGGTATGGAAGAATCTGAGCCGCCTATGCTTCCCTTCCCGACAATGGAAATGCAGGAAAACTGCACTGCTTAACCCGGATATTTCACGAAAATAATGGCAATCTCCATGAAATTATGATATAATTCAGTTGCTTAGACAGAATTATGACAAGGAGATTGCCATGACAAATTGTACCACAAACCCCATAGAATTCACAAGATGCAAGCGCCGGAAAGTGCAAGCAAATTTTGATGGCGGAGAGATCTCTTCAGATGCCGGAGCAATCTTATTGCGCCAAGCAGATAAAATCATTAACCTGACGGACAGGATTGCCGCAACCGCCTTTGATCCCCGCAACCAGAAAAAAATCAACCACACTATCCTGGCGATGCTTCACCAGCGTGTATATGGACTGGCATTGGGATACGAAGATCTGAACGACCACGATACCCTGCGGAATGACACCGCCATACAAGCGACCATAACCGATATTGCTTCCTTCCCCTTTACGTGTTCTGCGGTAAACATCTGTTGGCTGGATATTTGAGGCCCAGCAACTTGATCTGTTTGCAGACAGAACCCGTTGTACGAACTGGATCCCCAATCAAATTCGATTATTATTGTCTGGACCGGCATATACCTTGATCGAAGCCATAAGACGTCTCGGATTAAAAGGTACAGAATTATACACTGCCAGTTGCGGAACGATACGGCTCAAGCTTTTTTAAATTGGAGCGATTCTGTTAAAAATACCCGGCGTCTTCAAATGCTTCTATCCAGTGCGTACCCTTATCAAGAGATGTTTTACACCATTTCATACCGTCTGGGAGCAACCCGACCCTTCGGCATTGTGTCATATTGATGTCATCATGAACTATCCGGGCTAGGTGCTCGTCCATAAACGGTTCGCTATCGTTTTACTATTCAAAGCACTTTTTCAAGACAAAGCCATGATCATCTGCCGTAATTTTTCTATCCATGAAGTTTTTGGGTCATCACTGAAAACGGCACCTGTGGTTGGTTAAGTCAGAAACTGATCCCGGTATTCCTTCATGATCCGGATGAATGTTTTTGTCAAAGCCGACATGGGTCGATGACGCGGCACGTAGATCATATACTCGAAATGGATCGGCGGTGAGAAGGGACGGGCGGTGATGCCACGGTCTTCAAAGTCATGAACAGTGAATCGACTCATGATTGATACCCCCAGTCCTTCTAGTATCAGTCCGCAGATAGTGGCAGAGTATTGGGTTTCAATGAGCATCTGCCGTTTTACGCTGGCCTTTTCAAAGACCTGATCTATTCGAAATCGGCTTTTGTCTTCCAGGGCTAACGAGATGAAGGGCAGTCCCTCTAAATCGTTCGGTTCAATGGTTTTCTTCTGGGCCAGCGGATGTCCCTTTGGCATGACACACACACCCGGTGTCCGTGCGAAAAGTTCGCCCTGCACGCCTGGCACGCTTCCCTCTGGGGTGGCCAAACCAAAATCCACCTGCTGCCTCCCTGCCCAATGACGAATTGTTGAGGAGCTTCGGGTCTGCAAAGAGACCGAAACATTCGGATATTCTAAACGAAATTTTTTGATAACTTTAGGAAGAAATCCCATGGCCAGGGCCGGAAGGCAGGCGATACGAATGCGTCCGGTTCCGAAATTCCGGATGTCCAGAGCAGCTTGCTTCAGCTTTTCCAGCCCTGAAAGCGAATGCTCCACCTCTTTGAAAAAAATTTCAGCCTCGGGCGTTGGTTGAAGCCGTCCGCCTTTCTTTCGAATGAAAAGCTTCAATTGGATTGAACGCTCCAATTCTATGAGGAGACGGCTTACCGCAGGCTGCGATATGTTCAATCGCTCGGCGGCAAGGGTTGTGGTGCCTGCGATCATGACCGCTTGAAACGCACTGATCTGACGAAAATCCATAGTTCCCAGCTCCTTTTTTAAAAAAATGACTTCAAAGCTATACCATATATGAATAGGTAAATGCAAAATTAATATTTGACAGAATAGGTTTGAGTTGGTTTATAAAAGGGCAGTCACCATTCGGAGCTGAAATAAAACAAATGGTGCCGGCATTAGACAGGAATGAAGTTTGAAAACAACACTATTGAAATAGAAAGGGGACAATTATGAAGGCATTATTGAAACTGGCCGTTATATTGATTTTATTTTCCATGATAACATCGCTGGCTATTGCTAAGAGTACTTTAGAAATTGTTCAAGAGCGGGGTGAGCTTCGGTGTGCGGTCCACACCGGTGCCACGGGCATGTCTCTTCCCGACAGCAAAGGACAATGGACGGGTTTCTTCGTGGACTATGGTCGGGCGCTTGCAGCCGCAACTATCGGCGATCCCGGCAAGGTAAAATTTATACCCGTCAGCTCCCAGCAGCGGTTCACCGTGTTGCAGTCGGGCGAGGTGGACGTGCTTTCTCGCACCACCACCTGGAATCTGTCGCGGGATTCAGCATTGGGGCTCAATTTTACCGGCGTCATGTTTTATGACGGCCAAAGTTTTTTAGTCCGCAAGGACACAGGGATCAGGTCCGTGAAGGATCTGGACGGTGCCACCATCTGCGTGAAAACCGGTACGACCGCAGAACAGAACACCTCTGATTATTTCGCCAGTCACAAAATGTCCTACAAGCCGGTGGTGTTTGAAGGCGCCAACGAGGCAAAGACAGCCTTCTTTGCCTCTCGGTGTGACGCGCTAACCACGGATGCCTCTGCTCTGACGTCTACCCGCCTGGCTGACGCGCCCAATCCCGACGATTACCTGGTGCTTCCCGACCGTATTGCCAAGGAGCCCTTAGGAGCAACCGTCCGAGCCGATGATGACCAATGGTTCGACATAAATAAATGGGTGCTCAACGCTTTGATTGAAGCCGAAGAGTTGGGCGTTACTTCCGCCAACGTGGACCAGCTCAAGGCCAAGGCAATGAAGCCATCCATCAAGCGTCTTCTGGGAACCATTCCCGGTAACGGCAAGGCGCTGGGCCTGGATGAGGAGTGGGCCTACCGTGCCATCAAGGCCGTGGGCAACTATGGCGAAATGTATGACCGCCATTTGACCCCGATTGGCCTGGACCGTGGGTTGAATAAGCTGTGGAGCAACGGCGGCATTATGTACGCATTGCCCCTGCGTTGATCCATTCCATGATCGTAAAATGCCCGTCTGTCAGAAGATGGTCGGGCATTTGCTATAAGAAAAGGAATCTTGCGTCATGAAATCGACATTACCTCATGCCATGGCCCCTGGGAAAATCAATGACTCAGTGCCCCATCAAAAGGCCTTCTCCATAAGCGACCTCTGGCGGAAAGAATGTTATCGTTCCTATTTGTTCCAGTGTTTTCTCATTGGTGCCTGCCTCCTTCTCGGTTGGTTTCTTCTTTCAAATACGCTTGCCAACCTGAGCAATCGTCATATCAATACCGGGTTCGGATTTCTCAATGACCAGGCCGGGTTCAGTATCGGAGAAACCCTGATTGACTTTCATCCCTCTGATCCCTATTACCTGGCTATCCTTGTCGGGTTGTTAAACACCTGCAAGGTATCGATCATAGCAATTGTCATATCGACGGTTCTCGGAACCATTATCGGTATTATCCGCCTTTCCAATAACTGGGTCATCGCTCGCCTTGCATCCGCCTATGTGGAGGTCGTACGCAATATTCCGCTGCTGTTGCAGCTATTTGTCTGGTACGCGTTACTGACTGAAATGCTTCCCCACAACCGCCATGCCTGGAACCCCTTTGCCGGCTTATTCATCAGCAACCGGGGCGTGTTTTATGCCAGTCTTTCATGGGATACGGGTTATTTGTGGGCCTTGGCTGGCAGTGGGCTCGGAATCGTGGCTGCTTTTGTTTTAAGATGGATCATGACGGTAAAGAGAGGAAAAATGGGTCAACCGTTTCCCATTATGTGGGCCGGCGGGGGCCTTGTGATCCTTTTTACCATCCTGGGCTGGCTGGCCGGTGGCGCACCCACGGTGTTGGACGTGCCGGTGCTCAAGGGGTTCAATTACCAGGGGGGCGGCGTGATTTCGCCTGAGTTCCTGGCGCTTGTCATGGGTCTTTCCATTTACACCGCAGGCTATATTGCCGAGATTGTACGATCCGGCATTTTATCCGTGCCGGGCGGCC
>JAHIVS010000282.1 GCA_018816605.1 Pseudomonadota bacterium | reverse complement strand
TATTCACCCCAACGTTCATTCCGGTTTTTTCAAGAACCTTGGCTTTATCGTGGCCTTGCTGGAGCAAGGAAATGGCGGTTTGAGGGTCCGGTCCAAAAACTTTATATAAATTTTGAATTACTATTTTATCCATTCATTTCCCTTTTATTGTTTGCCAAAAAAAATTTGACGGACAACCGCGCCAAAGACCTCCTGAATGACGTCAAGAAATTTACTATATCGAATACAATGCATTTTGTCAAATCATCACAAGACAAAAATCGTTCAAATATTCTCTTGAATCCTTTTAAAACAGTGCTTTGAAAATATTAATAAAAAATTGTCACATAATAATATTTTTAGAATACTTTGTTTAATTTTTGATGGACAGATCCTATATTGATCCATTTCCAAAAATAGAGTAGGATTGTTTTAAAAAGCGCCAATGATATATTTTTAAAACAGGAACAAAGGGAATGAACGGATTAGACGAACAACGGAGCAGAAAATTGTTAATCGCTCTCAGGAAAATCATACAGGCAATTGATATTCATTCCAGAATGCTCAATAAATCCTTTGGGCTAACAGGGCCTCAGCTGATTGTGCTTCAGGAAATTTCAAAACAGGATAAAATTTCTGTTACGCCCTTGTCAAAAATAACAAGTCTCAGCCAGGCAACCGTCACAGACATTACCAAGCGCCTTGAAAAAAAAGGGTATCTTCTACGCATAAAACGGGAAGATGACAAGCGGGCGGTGAGCCTTTCTCTTTCAGAAGCCGGAAAAGAGATCATCAAGGGACTTCCGCCCCTCTTGCAAAAGACATTCACCCACCGCTTTTCCCAGATCAAAGACTGGGAACAACTCATGATTTTAAGCTCATTTGAAAGAGTGGTCAGTTTGATGTCTGCCGAAGATATTGAAGCCTCGCCCATGATGGTAACCGGCCCTCTCATCGACCCGGAAAACCCCGCCTGACCGATGGTTTTTTCCCCAATATCGGGTACCGGCAACGCCCTTGGGAATAAGATATCAGGGCAATCCCCCCCCATGTTCCTACCAGTCGATGGGGAAATAGTCCTTTAGAAATTTACCGCACCAGTGTTTTCCCGTAAGGATACCGTGGAAAAAGGGATCACAGATCCTTGCAGCCCCATCCACAATATCCAAAGGGGGCTGGAAATCATGGCGCTCCTCTTTAAGGCGGGCCAGAATGGCAGGGTCCTCATCTGTTACCCAACCCGTGTCCACGGCATTCATGAAAATCCCGTATTTGGCCAGATCGGAAGCTGCGGTATGGGTGAGCATATTCAGGGCAGCCTTGGCCATATTGGTATGGGGATGGCGGCTGCCTTTTTTAAACCGTAGGAATTTTCCTTCCATGGCCGAGACATTGACCATGTGTTTTTGGCCCGTATAGTCTTGCTTCATTAAATCTGCCAGCCGATTGCACAGAACAAAGGGGGCCACAGCATTGACCAGCTGAATTTCCAGCATTTCAGAGGTCTGGATATCACCCAGGCGCAACCGCCAGGAATTGGTTTTGCGCAGGTCCACCTGCTGGAGGTCGGCATCCAGTTTTTCCGCCGGGAAAACCGCAGGCACATCCAGGGAATGGTCATAGGAATAGGGAATCTGGGACAATTGGGCAGACATGCGCAACCCCACCCCGGGAGCTGTTCCATTCCAGGACACAGGCAGGGCCTTCTCATCCCCAAGATTGGCTGAAGAAGCATATTCCAATTGGGAAATACAGGCCTGGTACTCTCCCAAAAGGATCTGGGCGTTCCTAGGCAATTGCCCCACACCCTTTGATTCATTCTCCATGAGATGGGCATAAAACCCCGGGGGCCGCCGGACGGTCTGGGCAGCATTGTTGATTAGAATATCCAGCCGCTGGTAGGTATTTGCAATATAATCGCAAAACAGCTCCACACTGGGAGTATGCCGAAGATCCAGCCCGTAAATCTGGAGCCGATGCCCCCAGTCAGAAAAATCAGGTTCCCGGGAAAATCGCAAAGCAGAATCCTTGGGAAACCGGGTGGTGGCAATCACCTTTGCCCCCGCTCTTAGCATCATCACTGTGGCCTGGTAGCCGATCTTGAGACGGGAGCCGGTGATC
>JAHIVS010000281.1 GCA_018816605.1 Pseudomonadota bacterium | reverse complement strand
AATTGCCCATGGAGCTGCCGAGGTCCGGTTTTTCTTTTTTGGCCATGAATATCCGCCAGGCGGTTTCCATTCCGGTGATGGCATCCAATCGGATTGCAACCCCGGACCAGGCGGAAAAGATCCTTGCCGACGGCCAGGCAGACATGGTGAACCTGGGCCGGGTGCTCATTGCCGATCCTTTCTGGCCTGCCAAGGCAAAAGCGGGCAGGGCCGAAGAAATAAGGCCCTGTGTGGCCTGCTCCCAGGGATGCACAGATGAATTGTTCAATGGCAGGCCGGTCTCCTGCATCGGCAATGCCAGGGCCGGTTTTGAAGGGGAACGCAAGATCCAAAAGACAGCCTCTCCCAGGCAGATAATGGTGGTGGGTGGAGGCGTGGCCGGTCTTGAGGCAGCCATAACGGCCAAGCAGGCAGGCCATGGGGTCGCCATTTATGAAAAGGCACCGGATATCGGGGGTCAGATATGGATTGCAGCAGCCCCTCCCCATAAACAGGAATTGCTGGAATTTATCCGGTACTACAGGGCCATGGTAAAAAAATATGCAATCCCCGTTCATTTGAATACCTGTGTGGACCTGGATCTGATTCAAAAGATCAACCCGGACCACCTGATCATTGCCCAGGGGGCCGCTCCCCTTATTCCGCCCATTGACGGGGCCGATGATCCTAGTGTGCGCTCATCCTGGGAGGTCTTAAGAGAAAATTTTTGTCTGGGCAAGCGGGTGGCCGTTATCGGCGGTGGGGCAGTGGGCCTTGAAACCGCCTTTTTTGCGGCCAAAAAAGGGACGCTCTCACCGGAAATGCTTCAGTTTCTGATGACCTACGAGGCCCTGGAAATGGAGAGGATCCGGTACTATATGTTTAACGGCGCCTCCCGGGTCACGGTATTTGAAATGCTGGAAAAAGCAGGCCAGGATGTGGGCAAATCCACCCGATGGATCCTCATGAACAATCTTGGGCGATACGGAGTGAAAATTTTGACCGGCGCAAAGGTGGTTTCCATTAAAGGGGGTGTGGTGACCTATGAACGAGAAGGAAAAAGATGCGAGGAAACATTTGACACCGTGATCCTGGCCTCGGGTTCACGGCCGGTCCAAACCCTGGAAGAAAAGATCCGGGATCTGGATATCCCCTATTCCGTCATCGGGGACTGTGTACGCCCCGGAAAAATAAATGATGCCATCCACGGGGGATTTTTAGCGGCCATATCCCTTTAGGGCTTTTGGGGTCAGGCTTGTGTTATTGGCTTTTTTGTAAAAAGCCAATAACACAAGCCTGACCCCAGGGGGCTACTTCACGGGTTTATTGGACCAGGGTCATGCCCTTGTCCAGATATTTTAAGGCCAGGTCCACGTATACTTTTTTTCCGTAATTCCATAGTTCCTGGTCTTGGGAGGTCACATCCCGGACCACCTTGGCAGGATTTCCCACGGCTACCATCCGGTCCGGTATTTTCTGGTTGGCCCGGACCAGGGACCCTTCTCCCACAATGGTCCATTCCCCTGTTTCGGAAAAAATACTCAGGATGGCCCCCATGCCGATGACCGAAAAATCCCCGATGAGGTTGCCGTGGAGAATGGCGCCGTGTCCGATGGTCACGCTTTTGCCGATGCGATGCAGGCCCGTGGGCGGGGAATGAATCACCACGGCTTCTTCCACGGCCGTGCCGTTCCCGATTTCAATGCGGCCGTAATCCCCCCTCAAGATCGCCCCATGTCCCACATAGCAATTGTCACCAATCACCACATCCCCGATTACCTGGGCGGTTTCACTCACATAGCTGTCCTTGCCGACAATGGGTGAGTTTCCATCAAATTTAAAAAGCATTGTCTTTCCTCGTTGGGTTCTGGGTCCCCTAAAAACCATAGGTTTTGGTGATGATCTCGCTCATGACTTCGCTGGCGCCGCCGCCAATGGAGACCAGTCGGGAATCCCGGAACCGGCGTGAAATTTTCATCTCATTCATGAACCCCATGCCGCCGTACATCTGAAGACACCCGGAAGAAACCTCATTGAGCAGGTCTCCGCCCAATAATTTCCCCATGGAGATCTCTCGGGTGACATCCTTTTTTTCCATTTTCATGCGCACGATATGGTAGGTCAATTGCTGGAGGCTTTCAGCCTGGGCCAGCCAATGGGCCAACCGGTGGCGAAGCACCTGTTTTTTGATCAGGGGTTTGCCAAAGACAATCCGGCCCTTTAAATACTCAATGGTTTCAAAAATCATCTCCCGGATACTGATATAGGTGAGGGGCAGAACAGTGAAACGTTCATGTTGAAATTGCTGCATCTGCTGGATAAAGCCTTCCCCTTCAACTCCGATGAGATTTTCAACCGGGATCTCCATGTTGTCAAAATAGAGCTCTGCCGTATCAGAAGAGCGCATGCCCAGTTTGTCCAGTTTTTTGGAAACCTGGAAGCCGGGCAGGTT
>JAHIVS010000280.1 GCA_018816605.1 Pseudomonadota bacterium | reverse complement strand
TCGTCCTCCAGGCAGTCCCATTTTTTCCGAAGATAGATAAAGGCGGCTTCCCCTTGTGCTTCGAGCAGCCGACGAACGCGCAAACCATAAGGCCCCTGGAGTTCAGTTGACCAGGTCGATTCTGTCGCATCGCTGAGCCTTGGGGGAGTGAACGCTTGGCTGCCGAGCATGGCGATCCGGATTCGTTCCCGGTCGTTCAGGTGCGGATGACCGATCATTCCGTCAGCCGCCGCCTGGGCATGTTTGAGAGAATTATTCTGCACCAGCAATCCGGAAAGGCTATGCCTCTCTGTTTCTTCAACTTCTCCCGCCAGATAACGTGCTGCCAGGGTGAGGATCTCGGCATTTTCAGACGTGTGGATTTCTTTTTTGAAGATCTCCCGAACTCTCGGGTCCCGGTAAGAGACAAGGGCGCCGAGCACCAGCGTGCGCAGGGGGGATCCTTTTAGGTTGCGCGTTTGCTTGCACAACTCCTCCACAAGATCCCATTTTTCAGATGCCCCGTAGGCTGCCGCCTGCTCGGGATGCTGGATGATGGCCCGGAGTATCGAGAAGCGTATGCCCGGATCCGCTGATCTTAATGCCTCGACAATGTCCTTTGCCGTGCGAATGCGCAGCGGCACGGTTTTGGTCATACGAGCCCCTCCGGCGGTTCAAAAATGACATCGAAAACGGCTACATTCTCGCCACCGCACTCGCTACAGGTGTCGACTGTCGATTGGCCGATCTTATTGAGCAGGTTGTTGGAATAAGGGCCAAAGTTCGGTTCTATGCCGAGGCGACTCAGCACCGGCCAGGTATGGCTGAACCCGACATTGAATAATTTGACCAGATTCAGGTTTAAAAAAAGACCAAGGCCCAGATCGAATCCCGCTGAATGATTCAGCTCAACCTTAATCGTCGACGGATCCTTTGGCTTTGTTTCGGTGGTACTGTCGGTGGTATTGCCGGTCACTTTTCCATCGGCAAAGGCCAGGGGCGAATATTGGGTGTCATCAAGGGTCACCGAATTCATTTTGACGGTTACCGGCATCTGGATCCCGATCAGCGGGCCGAAAGAAAGGTTGGATAAAAAAGCCTTGAGCGCTAAGTTAAGTGCTATTACTGGTTCCAGCATCGGGGCAATGTCTATGGGAATATTGAGCGTCGGTGTGACAATCATCTCTCCCCCATTTGAGACAAAGTTGTTCTTGCGTTCGTCGTACATTCCCCAGGAGGCAATCAGCTGGTTGGAGATGTGCGGGACTTTTTTAAATACCGTCTTTTCCTTTTCATCCTCCAGTGCCACCTTGATGCACTCATAGATAAACTCTATAACGTCAATCTCAAAATTGAAGTGAACATTCAGCAGCTTGGACCAGGAGTGGGATAAATGAGAATGCCAGCCATCCCAGACCCACTTGGATCTGAATGTATCCAGGGTGAAATTAAATGCGAATGACAGGGTGAGGCCGAAGAGTATCCCGGCCTGAATCTCGTCCCCCTCTACGGTAAGTTCTATTTTTCCATTGTCCGTGGAACCTTCCACCTCCATTTCCGTAGCATAGGCGGGTCCGCACAGCCCGAAGATAACCTCGTATTTGGCGTTGGCGGAGAGACGGAATAGCAGAATGTTTTTATTATCAACTGCGAATATGGTTCCCACCATATCGGTGCCGATATATCCGGCTCGGAATGTACCGAGCTTGGGGAAGAGGGCAAATCCGTTACAGATACTAAGCGGGTCGGATGTGGCTATCAGGGTCTTTTTTATCTCAGACATGTGTCGCTCCTTTAAATGGGTATTCCGATTACGATGGATGTCGAGCCATCCTCGAAATCGCCTGTAAAGACAATACGTCCGGAGCTGTCCACCTGATCGGGCAGGAATCCGTGGAAAAAACTTTTGAGGACCGAGCCGTCGACCAGGTCATCCGTTGCCAGAATTGTCCGCAATTCGGATCCATTATAGATCATCAGTTCCAGCCCGTTATCGGTGGAAGCCTGATAATAGAGGAGGCCATCGCTACCCACTACCGGGGCTGAAAAACTAACAATAACATTGCCCAGAGGGGTTAGCGAGCCGACCTCCACCACCCTTTTCCCTTTATAGTGCAAAACCTGATGGTTATCATTCACATCGTAGACAAAGGCGGTATTATTGCTGGCGCCGATTCGTGGCCCGTACTTGACTGCGCCAGTCGGGAGAACAGCCATGGAAGAAGCCGACGTCCTGATTATCGGCAGGGCCGGAGAAACACTTTCCATAACCATTGAGGCCGGACTGCTTGCATTGCCACTCATAAGCATGGACGGGGCCATCTCATCCAGACTACCGCTGCCACTGCCTATCTGCAGCAGTTGGCTGGTGTTGAAACCGTAGGTCTGCATGATATAATTGCCGTTGTCGTGCATGTCTATCAGTCCGATACCGGCCAGATAGGCATCGGTGCCGGGGATCTGATCTCTGGTTGATGTCAAAATTCGCCCTTGCTGGTTGATCTCTCCACCGGGGAGATAGAAAAGCCCCTGATGCCCCTGGATCGTGTCGCTTGGGGAATAATGTGACACAATAAGAATGTCGTTATTATTGTGGAGATCCAGATCACCAAAATTCGCGCCAAATTTGCCGCCTCCGCCCGGCAAGGGCGTCAGAAAACCTGCGACCGGCTCAAGTCCTTGCTTCTCCCTTTCAAGGTAGAGGCTGGTATAATTGTCGTCGGTCAGAACTGTTGTGGCAAAAGACCCAAGGCCATTTGTGTCCGCCACTTTAATCTGGGAGACCACCTTGGCGTCCTTCAGCACATCTCCTTCCCGGATAACCTTCCGTTTCCGTTCCACCGTCGGTCTTGAGCCATTAAAGTCCATGAGCAGTTCATAGAAACCGTTGGTGTCTGTCTGATCTACCCCGTAAAAAAAAACTTCGTTCGCGTCGTTCAGCATGACGGTTCCCGGTATGGCATCGAGAATATTCCCATCAGGCAGATTATCTTCAGAAGAGATGATCTTGTAAAAGATGTATCCATTGGGTATTGGGGCGATAGGAGGCTCATCGGAAGATTCGCTGTCGCGACAGGATGTAAGGGCCACCGCTCCAAGTGCCCCTCCCATCAACTTAATAAAGTCCCTGCGTTTGATCATGTTGTTTCCTTTTGATTCGTTGTGGACCTGCTCTTTAGGGGGCTTTTAAATGGCGCAAACTGAAGTGCTTCTGGCGGAAAGCTTTTTTAGCGGTGCTTCCATCATGGCCCAGTCAGCGACATATGGTTCACTTGTTTAAACATTTCCCATCCCATAAGGACGGTCAGAATTGAGGGGCCTCGACCGGCAGATTTTCGGAATCTATGCCTTCGCACATTGCATTGTCAACCGTAAGGTTACCAAATTCATCAAGGGTTATGGTCCAGATGGTGTCGTAGTCGGTGGCCGGCCATTTTTCCGGAAGGCGCGGGAGGGTTTTAACGCCATAGCTGTCAAGAAGCGAATTTATTATCGGTTTAATCCTTGAGGATTCCCACGCCAGCAACACTGTTTGATTGGAGAACTTACCGCCGGTAAAGAAAAAATCACTGGTGAGCTGGGCTTGGGCCGGATCCTGAATTGAGAAGCTCGATACCAGAAAATAGGGCAAATTACTGGCAATAGCGAAGGGCAGTACGGTTAATGAGGGTCTGACGTAGGAGACATTACGAAAACCGATGGAATACCACTGTGAGGGATCGATGGAATAAACCATGTTGGGATTTATTTTTCCCAGGAGCGCATTGGGAAGATCCAGGGCGCGCCATTGACCCGCTCCCACAAAATTGCCGATTTCAAAATAGTGTTCCGGATCCGGATGGGCCTCTGCATGCCGGACAATGTAAATGGTCTGGTTGATGTTGATGTTCCCCGGGATGACGACACCATCCACCCCGCCGATCCGTGAGGTTTTCAGATAGGGCTGCTGGGTGTTCGTGCATGGTGCGATTACCACCGGTTCCGGCAGCTCCGGGTATGTGACGGAAGGTACCAGATTGCTGTTGTAGGTAAACAAACTTGTATTTCCCGACGGTGGGATGGAGATCACATAAACATGGTTTGGCCCTTCATAGCTCCTGGGAATATTCAGGCCATACCCCTTCTGCTGATTGATATTTTCCATCAGGGCGCTGGTGGTCTCCCATGGTGCAGAAAAAACATAAAACCCCGGGGTTTTTTCATTGATGATACCCGTTACCAGGTCAATGTTATTGCCTTCCATGTCGTCGAAATCAAGCCCCCTGCAATCCGGGCAGTAGTTATCATCTCCCGGCTTCCAAACTCCGTCGGGCACAGATCCTTTTCCATAGGCTGCATTAATGGGGAAGCTGTTTGCCGTATAACCCTCAAGGGGGAATGTGAACTGGTTGAGAAGGGCAAATTGCTGTATGGATCCAATGGCTGCCATGTCTGGGTAATTGTTTTCAGTTTGTAAATGGGTCATGGGTGCCAGGGCGTATATGTCGGTTACATTCTGTGTTCCCAATACTTGTTCTTTCAGGTATGTGGCCATGAGCAGTGAGCGATGCAATCCTTGACTTGTGAGGTTTGCCGTGTCTGGGTTGATATCGCCGGAGGCGTGGTATGATAGATCTGCACTTACCACGAATATCAGATTGATATTGTCAGTGCTCAGGGGCGTATTTTTCTTTGAATCGTCATCCTTGCAGCCTGATAAAGAACAAATCAGCATCCCGGTTAATAAAAGTAGACAAAAGTTTTTAAAAAAACCAGCTATTGTCATGAGTTTCCTTTAATAAAAAAAATGTTTAGTTTAGTACATATTCAATTGCAATTAGAAATGGAGGAGAAGCGCTTTCCATTATGCAAGCCTTTCCTGAAACTATTTTTATTTTTTCAAGCTGAGTTCTCCGTATTTTTCACCCATTAAGATGTGTTGATATTTGTCATCTTTTTCATCACCTTCATGGATTTTCTTGACGGTTAACTTAAAATCCACATTTTTCTGGAACAGCAACACGAAATCCGAACCACCGAACAGGAAATACCCGAGCATGTCTCCTTTCTTGGCCTCATAACCTGCCTTGACGGCATCTTCGAAATTAACGGAGGATATCTGTGACATGCCAACGGGCAACAACGCTACCAATCCGTATTTTTCGTTTTCGATGATGACGCAGCCGCGCGTCTCGATATTCTGCCAACCGGGTTCCGTTGACTCAAGGAGATATTTCTTTTTTTCAGGATCCCATATGGTAATACCGCCTGCAGCATCGTCGGCCTCGATAATTCGAGCCTCTTTTATCTTTCCGCCGATGGGAAAATGATAGCGGTGATAGTCGTTTACATCAAGAAATGTATGCGTCAATGTCCCACCGGCAAATGCGTCTCTGTATTCGCTGCCTTCACCGATAAGCACTTTTACGGATTTAAAAACATTGGATTTGATGGTAACCCCTTCATTGGATACAATGTTGGAGTTGTTGTCTATTTTCCATACACCCTGGGGGGTTGAGTCGGCAGGGGCTGTTACGATCCGCCAGTCACCCGGATCTGCAATCGGACGTTGATCGGGCGATTTCAGATACCTTGCAAAAAAATCGTTGAATGTCTTCCAGTTTGAAGGATCCTCATACCAGCCTTTCTCCAGTCCGAATCTGTCATCAGCCAACGCCTTTCTAACGTAATCTTCGGTCCATGAACCTTCCGTGCTCAGATACATGCCCCATTCTTTTGTAAAATTGATCATCCATGTGCGGTAGGGTTCATGGTATTGCAGAGAATTATTGTAATACGCTTTGTCCTTCAGTTCATTGAGGGGTTGATCGTTTATAAAATAGAAGTAATCCAGGCTTTGATCTATTTGTTCGTAGAGCTTCGGATACGGACTATCCGGCAGGATGGTCCATGGCATCGTCTTTGCCGCCCAATCCACAAAACCATAGTATTCTTCCAATGTTTGGGCAGGATTCGTTGTTCTGTCCGGGTTTTTGCTTTTAGCCATTTCAATTGACTTGATAAGCAATTTTTTCAGTTCTGAATT
This sequence comes from Pseudomonadota bacterium, assembly GCA_018816605.1. The sequence continues at coordinate 1,339 of JAHIVS010000280.1, read as the reverse complement.
GTGTTCCACCATCGTTATCAATTGCTTTGTGATGGGTTCGTACTTTTCATATGCCATTATGGTGTTCTGGGCAAGGACGTTCAGGCTTAAAAAATAACTGAATACAACAATTGCAAACAGCCAGGCCAAACTTCTTTTCATTTTCATGACTTTTTCCCTTTTAATAGATCGTCAAACATTGAAAACTGTCTCTCTCCTTTACGCCTTGCCCTGGTAGATTTTTCCCTTCGATTATCTACCCTTTGTCTCGTCCGGATATTTCGTGGGGGTCGCTGTCTCGTATGAGAGAAATTCCTGATCATAGATATAGAGCATTCTTTTTAACATGTGCTATGCTGAAAAGTCAAAACCATTTTTTTACGGTCAATGACAGTGTTGGAATGCCTTAGTTATTCCTGTACCTTTTCTGTTGATCGAGTATCCCAAGGGAAAGGTTTTGTTTGATAACCTGTTCCTATAAAATTTTGTTTTTTTTGGAATAAATTACAGAACCTCTTGCAGAACCATTTCATCTGCAAGGGCCTACACAACAATTTTTATGAACATAATTTCTAATCCACAATATACAGGCAACCTTTTTTACATCATCAAGATTGTATACCTGGGTTAATATCTCTTTGATCATACTACGCATATACTATAAATTGTTTTCCAGTGATACCATCAGTCCTAGGTTTCCGAATTGCTGGCGTCCCTTGCATGCAGCGTAAACACAGTAATTTCACTTTGGGTATTATATCGAAGGGGAATCCCCACCGCCCCCACCCCCTGGCCGGTATAGCCTGTCATGTTTCGGTACTTCCATTTTCCCCGGTAATATTTTCGCCCCTGATCCAGATGGAGAATTAAAGGGGTGCCCCCGGGCAGACAAATCTGACCGCCATGGGTGTGTCCTGCAAGATACAGGTCATACCCATTATACTGGGCTTCATAATAGAGTTCCGGGGTGTGGACAAGGGCTATTTTAAATCCCGGACCGGTTTCGGCCAGTGCGTTTGTCGCTTCTTTTGTATAATAATAATGGGGATCATCCAGGCCGGTGAGGCAAATCTTACTGCTGCCCCGGACGATGTCGCAGGTTTCGTTGATCAGCAGGGTAATTCCCATTTCTTCAAAGGGCGCGACCATTTTATAGGTATCATGATTCCCCAGGGTCGCAAAGATTCCATCCCTATGCTGAATAGCTGAAACGACCTGCTGCATGGGCTGCAAAATCTCTCGATAATAGTTTCCGCCGGTCCGGTTGCTATAATCACCGGTCATCACACAAAGGTCTGGTCTGATGGATTGAATCTGTTCACAGATCCGCAATGAAATTTCCGGGATAAAATCCAGGTGC
>JAHIVS010000279.1 GCA_018816605.1 Pseudomonadota bacterium | reverse complement strand
ATCTGTTTGACATTGACGACGGGATCAAAATGACGGCCCAAACCGCCTGCCACGGGCTTTCCCTGGGAAGGATGGCCGTGGCAAGACCCTGGATTTTTGCCCAGTGGACAAAGGGGATGGAGCCGGGACCGGATATCCATCACACCACGGCACTTCGCCTCACCCACCTGTTGAGCCGTCACTATGACGATCGGTTTGCCGTAAAAATGTTTAAAAAATTTGCTCCTTATTTTTGCGCCAATTTTAAATTCTCCAATGCCATCTTAAAACAATTGATCAAGGCCGAGACCATTGCACACATTCGCACCAACATCGATTTTCTAATGAAAAATTCTCCTGAAACCCTGAAAACTCCTAATTTAACCTTGTTCGTGTGAATTGATTCAGAATTATATTCTTATTATATTGAATTATAGAGAATATAATTCTTGACAGTTTGTTTTTTTCTGTTATTCTTTTCACCAGCCCTGAACCAGAGACATATACAGGAGAGATATAATGGAAGTTTCGACCTCCCTGCTGAAAACCATTGCCCGAAAATACGGCACCCCCACCTATGTCTATGATCTGGACCGGATAAAACACCAATACCGGCTGTTTTGCCAGGCCTTTCCCTGGCCGGCATTGCGAGTGTGCTATGCCATGAAAGCCAATTACAACCATTCGATCCTAACCACCCTGAAAAATCTGGGGGCCGGCATTGATGCGGTCAGTCCCGGCGATCTTTACATGGCACTTTCCTGTGGATTTGACCCTTCCGACATTATCTATACGGCCAATAACATCACAGATGCAGAAATGGACGAAGTCATGGCAGAAGGTATCCTCATGAATATCGATTCTTTATCCCGGCTGGAACGATATGCGAAAAAATATCCCAATACCCGTGTCTGCCTTAGGTTTAACCCGGGAGTGGTGGACGGCGAACACGACAAGATCAAGACCGGAGGGGATTTAACCAAATTCGGTATTCTGCTGGAAGATGTGGACAAGGTCAAAACCATCATCCGCAATAACGGCTTAAAAGTTACCGGACTCCATGAGCACACGGGGTCCGGCCTGGTAAAGCCCGATTCCATTCTCACGGCCATGGACCGGATCATGTCCATTGCCACAAGAAAAAATTTTCCCGATCTGACCTTCCTGGATTTTGGCGGCGGTTTCAAGATACCCTACGGGCCCGATGAAACCCAGGTGGATTACAAACAAATGGGCCTCCGGGTAATTGAACGATTCGTGCGGTTTACCCGTGAGTACGGCCGACAACTGGGTCTCTGGTTTGAGCCGGGCAAATACCTGACGGCCCAGGCGGGACAGCTTTTGGTCAAGGTCAACACCATCAAGCACAATCGCAATCGGACCATTTGCGGAACAGATTCAGGCTTTCCCCAACTCATCCGCCCCATGTTCTATGATGCCCACCACACCATTCAAAACATCAGCAATCCCAAAGGCAAGCCTTTTGTCTACGACATCTGCGGCAATATCTGTGAAACAGGCGACCTGTTTGCCAAAGACCGGTTTCTGCCTGAAATACGGGAAAATGATATCCTGTCCATAAAGGACGCAGGGGCCTATTGCTATGCCATGGGCGGGACCTACAATCTTCGCCCCATGCCCGGGGAAGTTATAGTGGAAAACCAAAAAGCGTCCCTGTCCCGAAAACGGCTGACGTCACGCCAGCTCATTGAGTTGATCCGCAGGGAAACTGGTGATATAAAGGAGGCGGACGAATAAAAACCGTAAAAAGGGGACCCGGATCTGGGCAGATGCTCAGGATTTTGGATCTGCGCCAATCTGGGTCCTGGAAAAAATATGGCCATAGACCTGACAGCTTTTCAATGCATCCGCTGCCATGCCTGTTGCCGGGAGCCCGGCAATGTAAGGCTGACCAAGGATGAGCCCGATGCAATCGCCCTGTTTTTGGGTATGGATGTCCGTGACTTCATCCATTGGTTCACGATCTTAACACAGGATCGGACAGCCCTGTCCCTGAAAGAAAAAGCGGATGGAAGCTGTATTTTCCTCGGGGATACGGGCTGTAAGATCCATCCGGCCAAACCCTTGCAGTGCCGGCAATTCCCCCATGCATGGAAATTTGCGGATTTTGAGACCATCTGTGGCTGGGCCAAAAAAAATTCAACCTCACAATCCCAAAATACTTAACCCTTCCTCCAGCTCAAAATAGGGTTTAATGTCATACTTATACCCCGGCACACCGAAATAGATGGCCAGGCTGTCGCCAATGGCCTTTAATCCGTCTGCCAACCGGTCATTCTCCAGTTCATAATAGGTTATGGAATGCATGCCCTGGGTGTTACTGGCCGAGATATACGGCCCTTTTTTGGTGATAAACCCCGGCAAAGCCGGTGCGGTCAGATAACGGGTGGCAATCTCCCGGGTGCTTTCGGGCGGATAGGTCACATTTGAGATAATAATCATAACTCGGT
>JAHIVS010000278.1 GCA_018816605.1 Pseudomonadota bacterium | reverse complement strand
CGGTCCCAGAAATACAGGCGCAGATGCTGGCAGAACTGGGGTTATCCAACCTGGAAGAGTTGCATGAGCAGATTCCTTCCTCCCTGAAGTTAACCCAAAATATGAACCTGCCCAAGGCCTTGGGGTCGGAATTCGAGTTGAAAAAACATGTAAGGCAGCTTCTTTCTAAAAACAGGCATTGTGAAGAGAATCTTAATTTTCTGGGAGCCGGGTGCTGGCAGCATTATGTGCCGGCCATCTGCGATGAGATTAATTCCAGAGGTGAGTTTTTAACCGGGTATGGCGGTGAGATGTACAATGATTTCGGCAGATTTCAGTCCCTGTTTGAATACCAGAGTATGATGGGGGAACTGGTGGACATGGAGGTGGTCAATGTTCCCACCATGGATTGGTGCCAGGCAGCTGCCACCTCCATCCGCATGGCTTCCCGGATGACAGGCAGAAAAGAGGCCCTGGTACCGGACCTCATGGATCCGGATAAATTTTTGATTTTGAAAAATTATTGCGGCCCGGATATAAAGTTGATCCAGGTGGGCCATGATCCTGTGACCGGTCAGCTGGATCTCGCCGATCTTGCCTCCAGGTTGTCTGAACGTACCGCAGCTGTTTATTTTGAAAATCCCTCTTTTTTGGGATTTATTCAGGTCCATGGTCAAAAAATCTCTGATCTGGCCCATGGGGTGGGCGCGGAAAGTATTGTGGGCGTGGACCCGATTTCTCTTGGGGTCTTGACACCCCCTGCCCAGTACGGGGCAGACATTATCTGTGGGGAGCTCCAGCCCCTGGGGATGCACATGAATTATGGCGGCGGCCAGGCAGGGTTCATGGCCACCCGGGACGAGGAACGGTATGTCATGGAATTTCCCTCCCGGCTTTTTGGAATTGTTCCCACCCGGAAAAAAGGGGAATACGGGTTTGACGATGTGGCCTATGACAGGACCTCCTTTGGTCATCATCGGGAGCATGGCAAAGAGTATGTGGGCACCCAGGCGGCCCTGTGGGGGATTACTGCAGGGGTGTATCTGGCCAGCATGGGCCCCCATGGCATGGCGGAAATTGGCCAGACCATTCTTCAAAAAGCGCTTTATGCCATTGAACGGCTCAATGGTATCAAAAATGTCAAGGGAAGTCGGTTCCAATCCATTGGGTTCAAGGAATTTGTGGTGGATTTCACCGATACCGGGAAAACTATTAGCCAGATCAACGAAGCCCTTTTATCCCGGGGTATTTTCGGGGGCAAGGATCTATCAATGGATTTTCCGGAGCTGGGGCAGTCTGCCCTTTATTGTGTCACCGAGATTCATGCCCAGGAAGATATTGACTGCCTGGTCGCAGCCCTTGCCGAGATCACAGGCTGATGCTGTTTGCCAAATTGGAACGAGAAAAGGAGACATAAATGGAACGAATTGATAGAAGCGCAACGGTCAGAGAAAATTTCCACCAGGCCAAATGGGACGAGCCCATTATATTTGAATTGAGCACCAAAGGGGAACGGGGAATTCAGGTCCCCAAAGCCGAAGGTAATATCCGGGCGATGGTGGGAGACGGGATATCCTCTCTGCCGGCCCATATGCACCGCAAAGCGCCTGCAGCCCTTCCTGAAATCTCCCAGCCCCGGGTGCTGCGCCATTACATGCGCCTGTCCCAGGAAACCCTGGGAGCCGATGTGAACATTGAGATTGGCCAGGGCACCTGTACGGTAAAGTACAGCCCCAAGATAAACGACCAATTGGCAAGATTGCCCCAAATGACCGAACTGCATCCCCTCCAGGCCACAGAAACGGTTCAGGGTATCCTGGAAATATTCCACAGGACCGAAGGGATTTTAAAGGAGATTTCAGGGCTTGACCGGTTTACCTTTCAGCCCGGCGGCGGTAGCCAGGGGATTTTTGCCATGGCATCCATGGCCTACAAGTATTTTGAAGACAAGAAAGAACAGGATGTCCGGGATGAGATCATCACCACCCTCTATTCCCACCCTTCCGATGCGGCTGCTCCGGCGGTCAAAGGGTATAAGATCATTTATATTCCGCCGGACAAGGATGGATATCCGGATTTTGAGGCCTTTAAGGTGGCGGTGGGCAAACGAACCGCTGCCTTTTTTGTGGCCAACCCCGAAGACACCGGTGTGTATAACCCCAGGGTAAGGGAGTTTACACGTCTGATTCATGAGAATGGGGGATTGTGCGGCTATGACCAGGCCAATGCCAACGGGCTTCTCGGGGTAACCCGGGCCAAAGAAGCCGGGTTTGATATGTGTTTTTTTAATCTGCATAAAACCTTTTCCACCCCCCATGGCTGCGGCGGTCCCGCCTGTGGTGCCACCGGGGTGACCAAAGAGTTGGAACCCTATCTGCCCGGACCATTGATCATCAAAAAAGAGGACAGTACATTCGGATTTGATGCTTCCTTTCTTAGGGATTCGCGTTCCGTGGGCAAGATCCGTTCTTTCTACGGGGTGGCGCCGGTGGTGCTCAAGGCCTATGCCTGGATCATGAGTCTGGGAGCCGAAGGTCTCTACGAGGTGGCCAAGGTGGCGGTTCTTAATAATAATTATCTGTATAAAAAACTCATGGAAATCCCCTGTGTGGATGCCCCCTATATTAAGGGCAAACAGCGGATTGAGCAGGTTCGGTACACCATTGAAAAATTGACAGCAGATACCGGGATCACCTCCGGGGATATCCAGCGCAGGATGATGGACTTTGGGATGCATTATTGGACCAGCCATCATCCCTACCATATTGCCGAGCCCATGACCCTGGAACCCACGGAAACCCCCTCCCGGGATGATCTGGATGAGTATATCAATACCCTGAAACATGTATTCCAGGAAGCCTATGAAAACCCTGAGATCATTCGCTCCGCCCCCCATCGCTCTGTCTGCCACCAGGTGGATGGGTCGCCGTCGGATGATCCGGATCAATGGGCCATTACCTGGAGAAGCTATCTGAGAAAGACAGCCAAAAAATAAAGGGATCTTTTTGTGAAACTGGGATTTATCATCAACCCCATAGCCGGTCTGGGTGGCAGGGTAGGGCTCAAGGGCACCGATGGCATGGCAGAAAAAGCCATTGCCCTGGGGGCCCGACCCCTGGCATCCCAAAAGGCAGCCCGGGCCCTGGAAAGCCTGAAAGAAGCCTCAGACCTATACAGCTCGGGCCAAAGCCAGCCGGGCAAAGAGGGATTGCTGATCCTGACCCCGCCGGGACCAATGGGGGAAGAAATTGTCAGGGCAGCAGGCTTTTCTCCCTTGGTTTTGGACATGCCCCTGGCAAAAACAACATCCGGGGCAGATACCATTGCCGCTGTCCAAAAAATTCAGGCCCTTGGGGCGGATATTCTCCTTTTCGTGGGGGGGGACGGCACGGCCCGTGACGTTTGTGCAGCCCTGGGGGAGAGTCTTCCGGTGATTGGGGTTCCTGCCGGTGTCAAGATCCATTCCCCGGTTTTTGCCACCACCCCGGAAACAGCCGGCCAGTTGGCCCAATTGTTTCTGGACAAAAAATGCCGGGTTTGTGCACAGGAGGTGCTGGATATTGATGAGGACGCCTATCGGAAGGGCCGGGTGAGCACACGGCTTTACGGGTATCTCAAGGTGCCGGACATGGGGCGTCGCATCCAGAGCCGAAAAGCCGGCACCCCCTTAAGCCAGGAGGCCTCCCAGAATCTCATTGCGCTTGCCATGATCGATGCCATGGAAGCTGCTACTTTTTATCTGGTGGGACCCGGGTCCACCACCCGGCCGATTCTGTCCAACCTGAACCTTGCCCACAGTCTTTTGGGGGTGGATGTGGTTCAAAACCGTCAGCTCATTAAAAAAGATGCTTCTGAAAAACAGATTTTAGAGATCATCAAGGATCGTCCTTTTAAGATTATTATTACTCCCATCGGTGGCCAGGGCTATCTTTTTGGCCGGGGAAACCATCAGATCAGCCCAGAGATTATCCAACGGGCAGGAAAAGAGAACATCCGGGTGGGCGCCACCCTTGAAAAAATCGGAACGCTTAAGGGAGAACCTTTTTTAGTGGATACCGGTGACAAAAAAACAGATCAGATGCTCAAAGGATATATCCGGGTGGTCACCGGGTATCGCCAGGAGATGATCTATCCGGTCTTATGAAACCTATGTTATTTCCTTGCCAGAATATTGAAACAAGGTATTGAAACAGGGTTTTGCAGCAGGGCTTATGAAATTTTTGATTTTTTTTAATATAAAACCTTCCGGATTCCAGCATGGGTGCGGAAAGCTTACAACAGGAGCGTGTAATATGTGCAATACAACGATAGATCCCCTTCTCGACTTAAGTGATAAAATCGCCGTTATTTCGGGTGGTTCATCGGGAATAGGGTATGGAACAGCCGAACTGCTTGCATTAAAAGGGGCGGTGTCGGTTATCCTGGATATAGACGAAGAAAAAGGGAAGCAAGCGGTTCGTACCATCTCAACTTTGGGCGGGAAAGCGGCCTTTATTAAATGCAATGTAACCTCAGATGCGGACTGCCGGTCGGCCATTGAATCCATTGCCAAAACCCATGGCAGAATTGATATTCTTTTCAATAACGCCGGCGTCATCCGGAGAAAAACCGTGGTGGATCTTGAAGAAAATGAATGGGACCTTGTGGTGGATGTAACCCTGAAAGGCGCTTATCTGCTGTCAAAATACACGATTCCGGTGATGGCGAAAAACGGAGGGGGAAGTATTATCAACACCGGTTCCGGCTGGGGACTCAAAGGCGGAAACAAAGCAGCCGCCTATTGTGCAGCCAAGGGTGGCCTTGTCAATATGACCCGGGCCATGGCCATTGATCATGGTGCCCAGGGAATCCGCGTAAACTCCATGAGTCCCGGAGATATTGATACCCCCCTTCTCCATGACGAGGCAAAACAACTGGGGCAGGATGATAAAAGTTTCATGGAAGAGGCGGCTGCCCGACCCCTTGCCAGGGTGGGAACTCCCCTTGATGTTGCAAAGGCAGTCTTGTTCTTTGCAAGTCCCATGTCCCAATGGGTTACCGGAGCAAATTTAACGGTGGATGGCGGGGGACTTGCCTGACCTTTGTTTTTAGCTAATCGCTAATGCCTGAATGCTAAAAGCCCGCGCGCTAGTTCAATATTTGCCATGATATGCCCAACAAAAGGATTGATATGAATTCCACCTATGCAATTTCAATTAAAGATCTTCACAAGGATTTTGGTGCCCTTCAGGTATTGAAAGGTATCAATATTTCAGTTGAAAAAGGATCCGTTGTGTCCCTTCTGGGGAGCAGCGGGTCTGGGAAAAGCACGCTTTTAAGAAGCATCAATCTGCTTGAAACCCCGCAAAAAGGGGATGTGTATATCAATGGCGAACTGATTTTGATGAAAGGTTCCGGGAATGCCAGGAAAGCGGCTGACAAACGACAGATTAACCGGATCCGGGGAACCCTTGGAATGGTGTTTCAAAGTTTCAACCTCTGGACCCATATGACCATTCTTGAAAATGTCATGGAAGGACCGGTTCAGGTGTTAAAGCTGTCCAAAGCGCAAGCCCGGAAAACGGCACTAAAGTATTTGGAAAAAGTCGGGGTGGCAGAAAAAATTGCCTGTTACCCCAGCCAGCTTTCCGGCGGCCAGCAGCAGCGGGTTGCCATTGCCAGGGCCCTTGCCATGGATCCTTCCATGCTGCTTTTTGACGAGCCGACATCGGCCCTTGATCCAGAGCTTGTTCAGGAGGTTCTGTCTGTCATGAGAACCCTGGCAGCCGAAGGCCGGACAATGATTGTCGTCACCCATGAAATGGAATTTGCCAAGGAGGCATCTTCCCGTATTGTCTTCCTGGACAGCGGTGAAATCACAGAAGACGGTTCCCCTGAACAGGTGTTCTTGAACCCCAAAACAGATCGGTTCCGTCAGTTTTTAGCCCATAATCCCGTGGTATTTAATTCATAAATTAATGAGAAGCAAAAGAGGCTGCCGAAAATAACTTTGGCAGGTGTTTTTGTTTCAAAAAGGAGATGATTATGAAAAAGATAGTTGTTTATTTACTTTTGGTACTGCTCTTGTCAACCGGTGCTGCATTTGCAAAAAACATCATCAAAATTGCCAATGAAACAGCAACTCCGCCCTTTAATTTTGTTGACGGACAAGGAAATATCAAGGGATTTGATGTTGATATTGCGGCTGCCCTCTGCGATGTTATGGGCGCTGAAAAAGTAGATGTCATTCAGGATTGGGACGGTATGATCCCGGGACTGCTTTCTAAAAAATTTGATGCCATCATTTCAGACATGTCCATCACGGAAAAAAGGCAACGAGTCGTTAACTTTTCCGCTTCCTATTATGATGAAACAGGACTTTTTATGTGCAAGAAAGGGGATACCTTTGATTTTTCCCCTGCAGGATTAAAGGGGAAAAAAATAGGCGTCCAGCGAGCCACCACCTTTGCCAACTACATAATGGGAGTCTATGGGAAGTCCGTTGAAATTAAATACTATGATTCCCCTGCGGGTCAGGTGCTTGACTTAACCTCGGGAAGACTTGATCTAGTCCTTGCCTCTGATATTTTTGTGAATCAAACCCTTGCCAGTGAAGATGGTAAAAACATTCAACTGATAGGGGCGCCTGTCACAGATAGTAAATACATCGGAGACGGGGTCGGTATTGCCTTGAGAAAAGAAGACAAACAACTTCTGGCGGATTTTAATAAAGCCCTTGCCACCATTAAAGAAAACGGAACCTATGACAAGATTTATGCCCGATGGTTTAAATAGCGTTTAAATGACAGGAATATTTTAGATAACCGGAATTTTTTAATTAGCGCCCCCCCCCCATTTTCCGGTTATCTGAATCTGCTTGAATTTCCATGAAGTAAATCGGAGGTTACTCTGTGTTTGACTTGTACGGTTACGGCGGTGCTCTCCTTGCAGGCACGGCAGGCACCATAAAAATAATGATATTGTCTTTGATTGTGGGGCTTGTTTCCGGCATTGCCGGAGCCGGGGCCAAACTTTCCGGGATCAGAATACTCAGCTGGCTGACGGATTCATGGACGCTTCTCATCAGGGGAATACCGGAATTGATCCTTGTTCTCTTTGTCTATTTCGGGGGGAGTACCATCATAACCCTGGTTGCCGCCCTCATGGGATTTGATCTCTATGTTGAAATAAATCCCATGGTTGCCGCGGTCTTTACCCTGGGGCTTGTGTATGGGGCCTATGCCACGGACGTATTCAGGGTTTCCATTCTGGCTGTGGCCCAGGGGGAACTTGAGGCGGCCCGGGCCATCGGCATGGGCCGGGTTAAGGTTTTTGTCCGGATACTCTTTCCCCAAATCTGGCGCTATGCCCTGCCCGGCCTTGGGAACCTGTTTATGATCCTGCAAAAGGATACGGCCCTTGTTTCGGTCATCGGCATGAATGAATTGATGAGAAATGCAGCGGCAGCAGTGGCCAATACAAGAAAACCATTTACCTTTTATATTGCAGCAGCCCTTATTTATCTTGGAATAACGACAATAACGACCGTGCTTCTTCATCTCATGGAGAAGCGTGCCAACCGCGGCGTGGGAATGGTGTCCTGATGGATATGGAATTGATGAAAGAATGTCTTCCCCTGCTCATCGGCGGAACATTTGTTACCCTGAAATTGGTCTTTGTCACCATGATTGCCGGGCTGGTTCTTGCGATCCCCCTTGCGCTGATGCGAAATTCAAAATCCAAGCTGCTCAGCATTCCGGCATTTGGATATATCTATTTTTTCAGGGGAACTCCCCTGCTGGTTCAGCTGTTCATCATTTACTATGGATTTTCACAGTTTGAAGCCATCCGGAACAGTGTTTTCTGGATATTTTTGGCTGATTCATACTGGTGTTCAGTCCTGGCATTTACCCTTAATACCGCGGCCTATGCCGGTGAAATAATACGCGGCGCCATTCTGTCCGTTCAAAAAGGACAGATCGAGGCGGCAATTTCCGTCGGCATGTCGCGATTTCAAATTTATAAGCGCATCATTACTCCCCAGGCAAGTACCATAGCCATTCCCGGCTACAGCAATGAACTGGTGCTGATGATGAAGGGAACCTCCCTTGCCAGTACGGTTGCGTTGCTGGAAATTACAGGGATTACCCGAAACCTTATTGCTGAAACCTTTATGCCCGTTGAGATGTTTTTTATTGCCGGATGTATCTATATCCTATTGTCCAGCATATTTATCGGCAGCTTATCCTTTATTGAAAAAAGACTGGTATCCCGGGTTCCAGAGAATAACCAGGAGTCTGCCTATCATTAATACCGTAAGGTCTGACGCTTTTGGGACGAATCACACCGTTTTTATGGTGGGTATTAATCTGATGTAATAAATGGTTTATTTATTGTCATACAACTGATAAATCATATGGTACATCATTCAATGCCAAATAGAACGGAGGAACCCATGGATCTGCCCATAGAGTTTGATAGTATTACCGATACCTTTGCCAGGGCACATACGGAAGGGCGAAATTTTTTATACGAATATGAAGTCTATTCGCTGCTGGCCCGGTCTGGTGCGGAAACACCGCCCAAAAGCCGATTTATTCCAAAGGGGGCACGCTCTTCCGATGAAGAATTGATGGGACTGCCAGGGGAGAAGGCGGTATTAAAAATAGTTTCCCCCACCATCATTCACAAGACCGAGGTGGGCGGGGTGCGCATTGTCACAAAGGAGGCCAACCAGATCCGGTCTGCTGTCCGGCGAATGCTTTATGAAGTGCCGGAAAACTATGCGGCCTGGATAGGGCAGAATCCCGACGGAGCCCCTGCCCATTATAAGGGGTTGACCGGGGATGCCCTGACCGCTGCCGTGGGCAGGGATATCCAGGGGGTTCTCCAGGTTCAGTTCATGCCCCCGGATTCGGATACATTTGGAAATGAGCTGATTGTGGGGTTGCGTCACACAAGGGAATTTGGCAGTATCCTCAGTGCCGGACTGGGGGGGACCGATACCGAACTTTACGCCCGTCGTTTCAGGAAAGGCCAGGCCATTGTGGCCGCCTCCACGGCCATGAATGACGGCCAGTCTTTTTTCCAGCTGTTTAAACAAACCATCTCCTACCGGAAACTTGCGGGGCTGACCCGGGGGCAACGCCGTATTGTCACCGATGAACAGCTGATTGAATGCTTTGAGTCCTTTGTGCGCATTGGTAATTTTTATTCCCAGAATAATCTGGATGCTCCTTTTGTCATTGAAGAACTGGAAATCAATCCCTTTGCCTTTACCAATTACCTCATGGTTCCCCTGGATGGGTTGTGTCGGTTCAGCCAGGCGGTGAAACCCGCCGCAAAACGGCCTGTGGCCAAAATCGACAGATTGCTTCACCCTAAACACATCGGGATTGTCGGGGTTTCCTTCACACGGAAAAATTTTGGACGGATCATTCTGGATAATATCCTGGCCGAAGGCTTTCCCAAGGAAAAAATTGTTGTGTTTAAAGAGGGGGTTGACAAGATCGCCGGGGTCAATTGTCTGCCAGGTCTCGGTGCGGTGACGGAAAAACTGGATCTGTTTATCGTGGCCGTGGGGGCGGCCCAGGTTCCGGATCTGGTGGAGGAGGTGATTCGTCTGGACGCGGCCAACAGCGTCATGCTCATTCCGGGTGGCATGGGAGAAACCGAAGACAGCAAAGAGAGGGCCGACCAGGTCATGGCCCGGATAAACGCGGCACACCTGGATCATTCTTCCACCGGGGGCGGTCCGGTATTTCTCGGGGCCAATTGTATGGGGGTGATTTCCAAACCGGGTCAATATGACACCTGGTTTATCCCGGAAGAAAAACTGCCCAAGGTGCGCTCCCAGAAAGTCAACCGGGCAGCCCTTATCAGTCAGAGCGGGGCATTCATGCTTCACAGAAGTCACCAGTGTCCGGAATTGCGGCCGGCCTATATGATCTCCATGGGCAACCAGACCGATCTGACCCTGGGAGATATGGTTCACTATTTTAAAAATTCCGACCAGGTGGATGTGATTGCCGTCTATGCCGAAGGGTTCAATGACCTGGATGGGCTGGAATTTTGCCAGGCCGTCAAACAGGCGGTCCTCTCCGGAAAAGAAGTGGTTTTTTACAAGGCCGGCCGGACCCTGGAAGGAAAAGCGGCCACCAGCAGTCATACCGCGTCTTTGGCCGGGGATTATATGGTGTGTGAAAGCTGCGTATCCCAGGCCGGTGCCATTGTGGCCAGAAATTTTTCTGAGTTCCAGGAGCTCATGCTGCTGTCCGGGACCCTGAGTTTAAAACCCATCCGGGGCAACCGGCTGGCTGCCGTCAGCGGTGCCGGGTTTGAGGCGGTGGGCATGGCCGATTCCATCCAGTCCGATGATTTCTCCATGGAACTGGCCCGGTTTGAACCCGGGACCCGGGATGCCATTGCCAAAATCCTTGAGGAAAAAGGGCTTTCTGCCTTTGTGACCCTGTCCAACCCCCTGGATATCAATCCCGCTGCCGATGATGAAGCCCATG
>JAHIVS010000277.1 GCA_018816605.1 Pseudomonadota bacterium | reverse complement strand
AAAGCACCCAGGGGGACTTCGCTTGCCAGACGGCATTGAACCGCTTTTCTGAGCAAAAGCGTCACCTCTTCCGCGGCTTCTTCCAGAGAACAATCCGTGACGTGATCAAAGTCCAGCTGCCAATACCTTTTTTTGATGATCCCGTTTTGAGCGATGTTTAAACAATGGGCGGGTAAAAGCTTTTTTATATCCGTAAAAATTGAAAACGGCGCCGGAATATACCCAAAGGAAAAATAGGAATCCAGGGCCCTGGGATCGATGGTTTTATCTGAAAAGCCGGCGGAAAGAAGCGCTTTTATTTCCGAAGCAAAGGCAAATCGGTTTTTGTCCCATTGATAATACACAGGTTTTTTGCCCACCCTGTCCCGGGCAACAAACAATTGCCGGGTCTGCTTTTCCCAGATGGCAAAGGCAAACATGCCGTTGAGTTTTGACAGGCAGGCCTCTCCCCATTCTTCATAGGCATTTAAAATAACCTCTGTATCGCTTTTTGTCCTGAACGCATACCCTTTTTGGATCAGACTTTCTCTTAATTCACGATAATTGTATATTTCCCCGTTGAAGATAATCTGAAATCTGTCCTGGGCATCTGCCATGGGCTGTCTGCCCGAAGAAAGATCAATGATGCTCAGACGTCTGTGCCCCAATGCCGCAAATTCATCCACATAAAAATTTTCATCATCAGGTCCCCTGTGGGCCAGGACGGACGTCATTTTTTTTATCCGACTCCGGGCGTCATCCAATGCATGGGAAGAAAAATCTATGAATCCTGCGATTCCACACATTGTTTATGGCCTTCCCAATAAGGTTTCATACACGTTTTCATAGGCGTGTATCATGGTGTTAAAAGAAAAGTGTGTCTCAAACTTTTTCTTTGCCGCCCGTCCCATGGTTTTGCATTTTTCAGGCGTGTTCACGGCCTCTGTCACTGCAGCTCGAAAGCTGTCCGGGTCATTGGAAGGAACAACCCATCCGGTCTTTTGATTTTCGATTAATTCAGGGTTGCCGCCCACATCGGTTACAATGGCCGGAATGGCGCAGGCCATTGCTTCCAGCAGGGCCATGGAAGTTCCTTCGCTAAAACTGGTCAAGGTAAATATATCCATTATCTGGACAAGCCTTGTGGCATCAAAACGAAATCCCGTCAATACAATATCTTTTTCCAGCCCCGATTGTCTGATTCGATCCTTTATGGCGGGCATCAGGGGGCCGTCTCCGACAATCAATCCCTTGAGGCCTGAAATGGTGGGCTTTAATTGTTCAACTCCCCCAAGAAAAAGGGACAGATTTTTAATGGGATCCAGCCGGCCGCAGGTTCCCAGCACCACATCCGCTGGCCGGAACCCCAATTGGCTGCGAAGGTCTTCTTTTTCCCGGAAACCGATGGGAGATAGCGGTTTTACCCCATTGTATATGATTTTTATTTTTCCGGGCAAAAGGCCTTCATAAAAGATTAACCGTTGTTTGATATCCCTGGATACGGCGGTGCACTCAGCCGTCAAATGCTGGAAAACAAGCTGGTTGATCCATTTTCGTTTTGGTTTTTTTGTTTCCGGATAATGGCGGCCATGCTCCTGGAACAATACTTTCAAGGGGGGGTGGATCATCCGGGTGAGGGCTGCATAAAACCAGGGCGTATACTGGTGGGCGTGGAAAAGATCTATCTGATGTTTTTTTGCAAAGGTCCTGAGTTTGACGGGGATTTTCCAATCGATCCCCGGGCGACGGCCAAAAGAATAAACCGGGACTCCGCTTTTTTGGGCATCAGATGCCCATTTACCCGGTTCATCAAGGCAGAGGATCACCATATCATAGGCTTTGGAAAAAATGCTGGCCATATCAATGGCCAGCCGTTCGGTGCCTCCCGGATTCAGACTGTGGACAATATAGGCAATTCTAGGACGCATTGTTGAGGATGGCCTTCAGTTTTTCCATGGATAATTTCCAGGAAAACCTGTTCTTTATAAATTTTCTGGCAGAAATTCCGGTTTTCACTGCCAGTTCCCTATCATCAAGCAGTATTTGGACATTATGGGCAAAGGATTTGGAGGTATCTGCCAGAAACAGATGCTCCCCCGGACAGGCGGGTATTCCGCAAAGGGCCGCTGAAGTTAATACCACGGGTTTTTCCATGGACATGGCCTCCAGAACCTTGTTCTGTACCCCCCTGGCAATCCTGAGGGGCACCACGCAGACCCGGGCTTTTTCATAATAGGGCCGGATATCTTCCACAAATCCTGTGACCACAACATTTTTTAGGTTGCCCAGGCGCCGGACGCGGGAATGGGGGTTGTTTCCCACAATAAAAAACAGCGCCTCCGGAACCCTTTCGCGTATGAGGGGAAAAACCGATTTGCAAAACCATTCGACCCCTTCCACATTTGCATAATAATCCATTGCCCCGGCAAACAGAATGATTTTGGACGGCGGGTCTGGGTCTGGTGTCAAGGGCATGGTGTCACAAGAAAAATAGGCGTGGTCTACCCCGTTGGGAATGGTGTGAACCTTTTTTGCCTCTCTGGACCTTTGGATAAAAAGCCGGCTTTCTTCTTGGGACACAAAAACAGAGGCATCAAAAAATTGGTTTGTTTTTTTCTCAAATGCCGCCACTCTTTCTGCTTCCAACCGGTAGAGCAGGCGCAGCAAAAATGACGACCTGTCCGAATATTGCCGCCATTTTTCCGAATCTACGTCGCAAAAATCCATCACCAGTATGGGCTTTTTCAACCGTTTGCCTTGTTGGCTGTAAAATTTAAAAACATAGGCTGCCATGGGAGCTGAAAAGCAGAACACGGCATGGTAGGTTTTCGTGGACAATCGTTCGGATAGTTTTTTATAAAAATCGGCCTGGAAAAAATATCCTTCGGATATAGAATTGCCAGCCAATAAACTTTTCATCCCTCGCAGTTTTCCACAAACCGGATTTAACGGGAAAAGGTGGACCCGATGACAATAGGGCTCAAGGTTTGTTTTAAACCCAAGATCCGATTTTTTGTCCGCCAATGCCATCAACTCAATGGAAAAAAATTCGGATAAATGTTTAATTTCGTTAAAAGTCCGGATCTTATCCCCTTTATTGGGTGGATAGGGAATGCGGTGGGCAAGGAAGAGAATTTTTTTAGTTTTAGCCATCATTTTTTCCGGCGGCTGATTTTAAGGGGGAGAACCGCAAGGGTTCGAACAAAAAAATAAAGGTAAACCAGAAAAAAAAGCTGGCCTTTTCTTAAAAAGCCGGCTTTTTTTTTTCTGATCTTAAAAAGGACCAACCCTCCCGGGAACAGGAATGCAAACAAACCGGCCATGCCCAGGGCTGCATCCATGTAAATTACAGCCAACGCAAACAGCAAAGGGAGAAAGATGCCAAAATATAACGGAATCCCAAGGCTTGGCAGCTCCTTTAGGTGGATCCCGTGCGAGAACAGGCCATGAAAGTTTCCCACACCCCGCCACATCTCTTTTTTTGCAAATGCAAGGATGGTATCCGCCTCCCCCAGGTGAACGGCGCAAATGGCCTGATCGGCCATAATCAGGCCATGGGAGGCTATCCGATATGAGAAATCCACATCCTCACAGGTCACAAGGCTTTCATCAAATCCGGTGAGGTGACTAAATGTTTCTTTTCTGACAAAAAAATTCATGGATTCCAGCCATGGGACGGTCACGGGGGATGCGGGTTTTTCCCTTATAAGATACCAGGCTTTCTGAACCCAGGTTGCATCCCAAGGAATTCTGGGCGGGCTGCCCCAGGCCACAATTTTTTCATCGTAAAAATATTTTTCCGCCGCCATGAGCCAGTCAGGAGAAACAATGCAGTCGGCATCCAGAAATGCCAGAATCTGCCCGCCGGCAGATTTAGCCCCAAGATTGCGCAGACCGGATACATTTTTAGTTT
>JAHIVS010000731.1 GCA_018816605.1 Pseudomonadota bacterium | reverse complement strand
CAGTCTTGCGCCCGAACAAATTACCGATGACCAACTGATCGCTTTTATTTGCCACATTAAAGAAGGACTCAATCTTTCATTGGTGTCAATGCGCATAGCAGTTTGCGCCATCAAGTATTTTTACCGCCACATTTTGGGCATGACAGCCCTGGCAGAGAAAATTCCTTACCCCAAACAGGAAAAGAAAATCCGAACCATCCTTACCGGAGCCGAAACCAAGGCACTGTTTGAGAAAACAACCAACCTCAAACACCGGCTTTTGCTTAAACTGACTTATTCTTCAGGTCTGCGCCGCAGCGAGGTGATCTCCATACAGCTTGCCGACTTCGACTGGAAGAACATGCAACTTATCGTTCGCCAGGGAAAAGGGAAAAAAGACCGGTTCTCGGTGCTTGCCCATAGCCTGAAGCCCGATTTCGACCAATATGTAACACAATATTCACCGCAGAAGTTTCTGTTGCATGGGAACAAAAAAGGTCAGCCACTTAGCGAGAACTCCACCGGCTGGATCATGAATCAGGCCATTGATCGGGCGGGCATCACCAAGAGTGGCGTATGCCTGCACTCACTGCGCCACTCTTTTGCCTCGCACCTGCTGGCCATCCATACCGATGTGGTAACCGTTCAAAAGCTGATGGGGCACGATGATATCCGTACAACCATGCAATACTTCCACCTTGGCAACCGGCCCAATTCAGCCCCGCGGAGTCCCATGGATACCATTTACCCCAAATCGTGAACAAACCACTTTTCGAAGTGGCCGACATTGCACGGGTGCATGGCTGCGAACTTGCTGAAAGGGGTAAATTAACGGCCCATCAGAAAAAAGTGATGACGGCCATCTGCAACTGCCGCACCGCGGAACTTGGCGGCCACAAAGAGCGGTGCAACGATCCGGGATGTTCATACGAACGCTATGCCTACAACGGCTGCCGCGACAGGCATTGCCCCAAATGCAACGGCATGAAGCGCGAAAAATGGGTAGAAAGCCGCAAAGCCGATGCCTTGCCCGTGCCCTATTTCCATATCGTGTTTACCTTGCCCGGCTCGCTCGAAAGCCAGTGCATGAAACATGGAACCCAGATGTACAACCTGTTGTTTGCATCGGCATGGGAAACGATCGGTGTATTTGCCCGGCAGCACAAGTACCTTGGGGCTCAAATGGGCATGGTGGCGTTACTTCACACCTGGGGGCAGAACCTGATGCGCCACACCCATATCCACTGCCTGGTACCGGCCGGGGGGATCGATGCCCAGGGGTGGTGGAGGGAATGCAAACAAGGGGGCAAGTTCTTTGTCCATGTAAAACAGTTGTCCGGGGTGTTTCGCGGAAAGTTTACCGACGGGCTGATCAAGCTCCAGCAAAAAGGTATTATTGAGCTTGAAGGCGGTTCCTTGGTTGTCAAAAAGAAATATCTTCACCCTTTGTACCGGAACAAATGGGTGGTTTACGCCAAAAAACCACTCCCTACAAGCGATAATGTGGTCGAATATATAGGGCGGTACTCGCACCGGGTGGCCATCAGCAACCACCGTATCAAGGCGTTTTCCGATGGAAAGGTGACCTTCTCGTGGATAGACTACCGGACCTCGAAACCGGGGCTCATGCCCCTCAAAGCCACCGACTTCCTGCAACGCTTCATCAGCCATGTGCTGCCCGTGGGGTTTATGAAAATACGGCATTTCGGCATTTTGTCTTCCCGCAATAAAGCCGGGTGCATCGAATCGGTAAGGGAACAGTTCGATGTTGCCCCCATTGCCAAACCCGCAAAAGGCATGAACTGGATGGAAACTTTCGAGATGCTTTATGGACGCCACCCGAAACAGTGCCCTTGTTGTGGAAAAGGCATTCTGCTGGTGGTGGCATCCATTGAACCGGGCTACCGCATTCGCCAGCGCGACGGGCCTAAACTAACGGCCAATCCTGGCTTCGGCAAACGGCAAGCATGAAATAGCCGAAACTAAAGTATGCCCCAAATAACCGGGGTTGGAATTGTATTGCCCAAACTGCCGGAAAATGAATGGTTTTACACCAGAAACCGGAAAAACCGTGCTGAAATAAAGTTCGGATAAATAAAAAAAACCATTCTGAAATAAAATGGCGCATCGGGGGAGCTAAATCCCCACTCTTCAAAACACAAAATCCCAATTCAATTCCTATAAGGGCTCGGCTGCCGGAGGTAACGTTCAACTCTGTTCATAATCAAACTGCGTTCCTGGTTTAATTATGATCTAAATGATGCCTGTAT